>DASSDE010000500.1:0-7833 GCA_035697365.1 Kribbella sp.
GCGAGGTAGCCCTTGAATTTCACGCCGTGGTCGGCGTTGGTGAGGGTGAGGGTTTCGCGGGCGGCGGCTTTGTCCTCTGCGGGTTCGGGGCCGTCGGTGTCGAGGATGTTGCAGGCCTCTTGCGCGGACTTGCGCAGATCGGTGGGGGCGAGGTGGCGGGCGAGGCGGAGCAGTTCGTGTTCGGCGACCTCGAGGTCCTCGGCTGGGACGGTGGAGGGGAGTTTCTCGAGCGGGAAGATGATCGCCTCGGCCTGCGCGGGGCGGAACCGCAGGCCGGGCTCGGCGGTCTGCTCGTCGGTCTGCTCGTCGGTCTGCTCGTCGGTCTGCTCGTCGGTCTGCTCGGTGGTCTGGTCGGTGGCCGGGCTGCTGGGGTGCAGGTCGGGGAGCGCCGCGTTGAGTGCAGGGTATTTCGGCAAGGCGCGGGACAGCAGGATGTCGCGGCGGGCTCGGTGGTGGTCGAGGCGGTCGCGGTACTCGATGAACTGGATGGTGTCGCGGGCGCCGATGCGTTCGGCGTAGCCGCGTTGGTCCAGGTCGGCGAGCAGGCGCAGGCGGCGGGTCTCGTGCTGGGTGAGCGCGAGGTCGGCCTGGTCGATGGCGCGCACGAGGTCCTCGTCGCTCATCATCTCAGGTGCCCGCTCGTCCAGAAGTTCCATACCCCGAACTCTAGACACCCCCTCCGACAGTTTTCAAAGCCAGAAACCCTTGTTTACAAGGGATTCAGTTATCCACAGATCCAAAATCACCTGTTGGGGAGCATCCGCTTTGCTGTAGGCAACCAAACCTCATCCGCCCTCGGTGCAGATCAGGAGGGCCGTGGTTCGGGGTGGGAGGCGAGTGGTGCGAAGGGCCGCCAGAGGGGCGGCGCCGCAGGGACCGGCGGGGATGTTGTGGTTGTGGAGGAGGTGCATGGCGGCGCGGGCTTCGTCATCGGTGATGGTGACGGCGGTGTCCAGGCGGTCGCGGATGGCGGGCCAGGCGATGGCGGAGACCGTGCCGCAGTTGAGGCCGGCCATGATCGTGGGCGTCGAGGTGTCCACGGAGACAGGCGTTCCGGCCTGCAGGGATGCGGCGACACAAGCGGCCGTCGCCGGCTCGACGGCGAGGATCGTCGTACGGTCCGCCTGGTAATGCTCGATCGCGGACTGCAGGAGCGACCCGACGCCGGTGGGAACCGCGACGAGACCGGGCGCGCCGGGTAGTTGCTCGTCGATCTCCCGGAAGAGGGTCCCGTATCCGGCGACGATCCACCGGGGCACGTCTTCGTAGCCGGGCCACGAGGTGTCCTGGATGAGTACGTCGCCGGTGCGGACACTTGCGGCGGCGATCCGGACCGTGTCGTCGTACGAGTTGCCGGTCTCCACTACGGCGGCGCCCTCGTCGCGGATCGGTTGCAGGGTGCTGTGCGGCAGCCCGTCGGGAACGTAGATGCGGGACGCGAGCCGGAGCGACCTGGCGAGGTACGCGAGCGCCCTTCCGTGGTTCCCGTCCGTCGCGGTCACCAGCGTCAGAGCTCTTCCCGCCACCGAGTCCGCCAGTTCGGCGAAGGTCCGCGCCGGTCCGAGCGCGCGATTCACTGCCCAGGAGGCCCCAAGCACCTTGAACGCCGGTAGCCCGAACCGGTTCGACTCGTCCTTCACCCACACACCGGCGATCCCTAGTTCGTCGGCCAGCGCCGGTACATCGACCAACGGCGTCGGGGCGTACCCGGGCATGCTCCGATGAAAGTCGAGCGATCTCACCATCCTTCAAGTGTCCATCGCACCGTCCGCGACGGGCGGCATGGTCGGCTGCGGGCAGACAGCGCGCCGGTATCCGAAGGCTTGCTCCGAGGAACGAAGGTTGGGCTGGTGCTGCTGGAGCGGGCATGCATCAATCAGGCACGGAGCGTGTTCTTCACCGGAGCGCGGCCGGTCGGCGACTGGGGGTGGGGCTGCGGTGACGGCACTGGCTCGGGAGTATCGAGCCCGGTTGAGCGAGTTGCTCGGCGAGCCGGTGATGGTCGACGACCCGCTGATCACGACGGCGCAGGCAGCGGTGCTGCTCGGAGTCTCCCCGCAGCGCGTCGCCGCGCTGGTTCGGGCGCGGCATCTGCCGGCCCGGTCGCGGGCGCATCGACGGCTGTTGCTGTCCGATGTGGTGCAGTCAGGTCTCGACCAGTGGATGTCGGTCGCGGAGGCCGGCGCGGTGCTCGGCCTCGGGCTCACCGGCGTACGGCGGCTGATCTCGGCAGGACTGTTGTCGGCGCACGGTAAGGAGCTCCCCCTGCGCCGGGCCGATGTCGAGGTGCTGTCCCGGCTGCGTGCGGGATGGCTGACCTTGTCGGCCGCGGCGGAGGTCCTCGGGGTGCAGGTCGATGAGGTCCAGCGGATGCTGCGGAGCCGGCGCCTCACCCACACCTGCGACGTCGCCCGCCCGGTCTACGGCCACGAGCTCGCCTCAGTGCTCGCGTCCCGCGGATGAATCAGTGGTGCCGGCGGAGCGTCTCGCCGGGGGAACGTCCGTACGCTGCGCGGTAGTGCCGGCCGAACCAGCCGGTTGAGGTAAAGCCCCAGCGGAGCGCGATCGCGGCGACCGTTTCGCCGGGGCCGGCGTCCTGCAGGTCCCGATGCGCTCGTTCGAGGCGGACCCGGCGCAGGTACTCGCGCGGCGTGCAGTCGAGGTGCCGGCGGAACGCGTACTGCAGTGCCCGCGCACTCGTACCGGCAGCGGTCGCGATGTCCTCGACCGTGATCGGCCCGCCCGCGTTCCCGTCGACGTACGCGACCGCCCGGCGCAGGGTTGCCGTACCGACGTCACCCGGCGACTGCACATGCGACAGCTGCATCGTGGCGTTCGGGAAGACCGCGAGCATCGACGCGGCGACGTACTCGCGCAACTGCCCGGCGACCAGCGGATGCTCCGCGACCGACGGCGCCGCGGCGAGCGTCTTGCGGACGAACCCGGACAGGGCCTGCCAGTGCGTGTTCATCGCTCGCGACACCGGCCGCGAGGCGCTCAGCCACAAGTCGGCCGGTACGACGCCGAACTGCCGCGACGCCATCCGGGCGGCGTCGGCCTGCCCGACCCGGACCAAGACCAGTTCCAGCGGCTGGGCGTGGAACTGCATGACGTCGTTGGTCGAATACAAGAAGCTGTCGCCCGCTGTCAGGGCGTGCTCGCCGGTCCGGTCCCCGAGGCCGAGCCGGCCCTTGACCAGCCAGACCGCGTTCAGGTCCGGCCACGGATCGGTGAGCGCGTCGAACCGCATCTCCATCCGGCACCGGTCGGCGCCGACCCCGCCGTAGTCCGCAGTGTTCAGCGCCAGCGTCCCGTTGTCGCGGGTGCGGCCGACGAGGCGGACCCGGCTCGGGTAGATATCGTTGAGCAGCTGCACCGTCGCGTCGAGGCCGGAGCTGCGCACACTCTCGCGCCGCACGCCGCCCGGAGCTGATGTCATGCCGTAGTCATACACCGGCAAATACGAAACGTGACAGACTCGCAGGGTGAACGAGCGGGTACAGGCGGCGGTCAGCGGCCTCACGCCTGCGTACTTCGCCCTCGTGATGGGGACCGGCATCGTCTCGGTCGGCATGACCCTCGAGGGCTTCAGCGTGCTGTCCCGGATCCTGTTGGTGCTCTGCGTGACGGCGTTCGTCGTGCTGCTGGTCCTGAACATCTGGCGGCTGCTCGCGTATCGCGCGGCAGTGGTAGAGGACTTCCTGGATCCGCGGCGGGCGTTCGGGTTCTTCACGTTCGTTGCCGGGATCAACGTGCTTGGCGTCCGGCTCGGCCTGGCCGGAGCCCATACCGTGACGCTGATCCTGCTGTTCGTCAGCGGTCTCTGCTGGCTCGTCCTCGGGTACGTCGTCCCCTGGACCGCCGTACTGGGACGGGCCGAGCGACCCGGGGTGGCGAGCGCGAACGGCACCTGGTTCGTCTGGGTGGTCGCGAGCCAGTCGGTGGCCGTGGCCGCGGCGACCGTCGAGCCCTTCGTCGACACCGGCCGCCGCGAACTCTCCGTCCTGTCCGTCGTGTCGTGGTCCGTGGGCGTCTTCCTGTACGGCGCGGCCGGCATCTTCGTCGCACTCCGGCTGCTGCTGTACGAGGTCAAGCCGGCCGATCTCACCGCGCCGTACTGGGTCGCGATGGGCGCGCTCTCGATCACGGTGCTCGCGGGCGCCCGGATCGTCGAGATGGCCGACACGCCGATGGTGTCGGTCACCCGGCACCTGATCGCCGGCCTGGCGGTCGTGTTCTGGGGGTTCGCGACCTGGCTGATCCCGGCGCTGGTCGCGGCCGGCTGGTGGCGGCATGTCCGGCACCGGATCCCGCTGCGCTACGACGCGACGCTGTGGAGCATCGTGTTCCCGCTCGGGATGTACGCCGTCGCCGGCATCTACCTCGGCCGCGCCGACAAGTTGCCGGTGGTCGAGGCGATCGGTCGTGCCGAGCTGTGGGTCGCGTTCGCCGCCTGGCTCGCAGTCTTCGCCGCCATGCTGCGACACCTGGTCCGAACCCTCCTGCGAACCGGGTTGTAGACACAACCCACCAGCTCGGCGGTCAACTCCGGTCAGCCGGTGGGACGGGCCCGGTTCAGGGCGGCTGGGGTGAGGACGGGGTGCGCGCGCAGGTACGCGATGAAGCCCTCGTGGTCACGGTCGTTGCGGACCGGGTTCGTGAAGCCGGTGAACACCGTCGTACCGTCGCCGCCGATCAGCGTGTAGGCGAGCGCGGCGACCCGGTAGTTCCGGTTCAGATCGAGCGGCCGGCCGTTGATCAGGATCGTCGCGGGATCCACCCGCTGTCCGACCGGCTTCGTGGTGTCGTACGTGTAAGTCACGTTCTGCGACACGGCGAACGGCGCGAACTTCTCGGTCCCGTTGGCCTGCGGCACCCACTGCGCCTCGAACGCGGCATGGAGTTGGGTGCCCGGGAGCGTGACGGTCAGGATCGGGTTGCCGTACCCGAACGCGCCCCACGCCTCGCCGAACAGCACCGTCCCGTCCGCGTCCGCGGCATTGGTGCCCTTGGCAAACAACAGGTCGCCGGTCAGCGCGTTCGACCCGGACACCGGCTTGGTCGAGATCAGCGCCAGGTCCGCGCGCCCGTCGCGGTTCTGGTTCGCGTCCCAGTACGCGAAGTCCGCGGCCAGGTTGCCCATCGTCGACTCGCCCGACGCGTTCGGCGTCCGCGTGAAGTCGCCGGTGATCTTCGCGAGCGGCGTCGCGTAGCGCTGCTTGCCCTTGGCCGTCCAGTAGTCCGCGATGTACTGCAGTTCCTCGTCGACCGGTACGTCGCGGGTGTTCGCATGGTTCGTGGACGTGGTGAGCTCGCGGATCACCTCGCCGGTGCGCGGGTCGAGCTTGAGGTTGATCTCGTTGATCAGCGACCCGTGGTTGCCGGCCTCGACGACCGGCCGCAGGACACCGTTCGGGTCCGGGAGCATCATGTTGAACCGGCAGTGCCAGTGCCCGGTGACGATCGCGGCGATGTCCGGCGACGCGTTCGCGGCCAGCTGGAACACCGGGCCGGACGGGTTCGTACCGGCGTTGTAGTCGTTGCCCGCGACGCCACCGTCGTGGATGTTGATCACGATCGCGTTGATCCCGCGGTTCTTGAGCTGCGCGGCGAGCTTGTTGGCCTGCTCGACGTCGGACAGCGCGCGCATCTGCGGCTGGTACGACGTGGACCCGGTCGGGGTGTCCATCACAGTCAGGTGGATGAACGCGATCGGCAGCTTGCGGCCGCGGCCGGCGTCGACCCACTCGACGTTGTACGGCGGGACGATCGTCCGGCCGGTGTCCGCGTCGACGATGTTCGCGGTGTAGAAGCGGAAGTTCGCGCCGCGGAAGCGGTGCCCTCCTGCGTCGACGAAGTTGTCGTCGCGGCCGTTCACCGGGTACGGCGCGCCGTGCTCCATGTGATCGACGAGGTACTTCACCGAGTGGTCCAGCTCGTGGTTGCCGACCGTGCTGAATTGCAGGCCCAGCGCGTTCAGCGCCTCGACGGTCGGCTCGTTGGCGTGCGCGTCGACCTCGAACGGCCAGCCGGAGAAGTTGTCTCCGGACGAGAAGAAGAGCGAGTTCCGGCGGCCTTCGCGCAGTTGCTTCAGGTGCGTGGCCATGTAGCCGACCCCGCCGACGGTCACCTGGACGCCACCCGCGCCGGTGATCACGCTGCCTTGGCTGGGTGTCGTCGGCTGCAGATAGCCGTGCAGGTCGGTGATGTTGAGTAGCTGTACGTCGACGTACCCGGAATGGTCTTCGACGGCGTGCGGCGTGGCGTACGCGACGTCGCCGACCGCGGTGGCGGTGGCGAGCGCTCCGGTGGCGGTGAGGAACGTCCGGCGGCGGATCCGACTGTTCACAGCGAACCTACTTCCTGGCAGGGGGTGCGCGTTCGTGCGCATTATTGCCTGTTTCCGACATTATTAAGCCCCTGGATCGGATGCACGTCAACGGTCTGCTGAACAAAGACCGATCGGCGGCTGAACTCAGATGCTGCGCGCGGCGAGGTGCGGGAGGGGGCCGCGGGTGGGGGTGCGGAGGCGCTCGTCGAGGGTGTCGAGGGCGAGGGTGGCGGCGCCGAGCGCCACGCAGAGGGCGCCGAGCTCGGACGCGCGGACCTCGGGGACGCGGGGGCAGAGTTTGGTGAGCTCGGCCTCGAGCGGTTCCAGGAGTACGTCGGCTGCCTGGGAGAAGGCGCCGCCGAGGACGAGCAGCCGGGGGTCGACGATCGCGATCGCGGTGGCGGCGGCTACGGCCATCGCCTGGGCGTATTTGCGGACTGCGCTCCGGGCGGAGCGATCACCGGCGCGGGCGGCGGCGAAGGCGTGCTCGGCTTTGTCGGTGACCGGTACGTCGGTGGGGGCGACTGCGTGCAGGTGTTCGAGAGCCGCTTCCCAGGCGACACCGCGCAACGCCGACATGTCCGCTGCTGCTCCGTACGCACCTCGTCGGAGCTTCCCGTCGAGCACCAGAGCAAGCCCGGTACGCCGCCCCGCATGCAAAAACACCATGTCTGTAGAGGTCTTGCCGTGGCGTTGTTCGGCGAGGGCTGCTAGTTGGCTGTCGTTGTCGGCGACCGTCAGGCGGGTGGTGAAGTGGGTCGTGAGGTTGGTGCCGGCCCAGTCGGGGATGGCGTTGGCCTGGACGACGGTGCCGGTGGTGTCGACGATGCCTGTCGTGCCGGCGCCGACCGCCCATACGCGTGCCACCGGAACGCCGGCCTCGCGTGCGCACTCGTCGATCACCTGATCAGCCGTGGCAAGACGTTCGGCGCGCGGCAGTCCAGGGTTCACGGTCCGCCGCGTGTTCGTGAGCATCCGTCCGTCGAGGTCCGTCAGCACACCACGAACGGAGTACGCCCCGATGTCCAGCCCGACGACGTACCCGGCGTCCGCACGGAACCGGTAGCTTCGCGCCGGCCGCCCACGCCCGCGGATCGCCGGGCTCTCCTCGACCAGCCAGCGCCGGTCGACCAGGCTGGCGAGTACCTCCTCGACCGCCGTTCGCCCGAGCCCGCTCTGCTCGACGATCTGCGCTACCCGCAGCTCCCCGGCCGACCGCACCGCAGCCAGCACCGCGCGCTCGTTGAGCTGCCGCAACCGCGAGGGATCCCCACCGTCCGACACCATGATCGGCCCAGCATAGAGCGTCGCGTACCGAAGAACGGGTAGTGCGCGGGTCAGCGACCACAGGCCAAGCGGGCCGACCGGGCCAAACCGGTCCGCGAGCAGCACCACTACCCGTTCATCGGTACAAGACAGTGATGACCAGGGCGGCCGCGCAGGTGAGGAAGTAGAGCGACCAGGGGGCGAGGCTGTGGTCGTGGGCGCGGAGGTGTGCGGTC
>DASSDE010000501.1:0-15063 GCA_035697365.1 Kribbella sp.
CCGATGTCGCGGCCGGCCATCCGCACGGCGTGACCGGCGTCGACGTCGCCCGCCCGCGCGAGCACCGCCACCGCGCGCGCGTTCGGCGTGTCGACCCCACTCGCCCGCAGCCGCTTGGCGAGCGCAGCACCGCTGGCGACGGCGTTCAGGCAGCCCACGTTCCCGCAGCTGCAGGGCTCCTCCGAGACGCCGACGCGGGTGTGCCCGATCTCGCCGGCCAGGCTCGAGACACCCTGGACAACCTTGCCGTTGACAACGACCCCGCAGCCGATCACCGTACCGGCCTTGACGCTGATCAGCACCTCCGGCGCATCCGTCCGGGCACACAGCTCGCCGAACGCCAGCAGGTTCACGTCGTGATCCACGAACACCGGCACCGGCAGCCACTCGGTCAGCACCGCCTCGACCGCCTCGCTCGACCAGTCCGCACCGGGCGCGTGCGCGGCAAGCTCGATCCGGGCCGGCATCCCGACCCCGATCCCGTGCACGAGCGCCGGGTCCAGCGCGAGCCGCTCGAGCATCCGCCGGAACTCCGCGACCACCAGCACGAGCACCGAACCGGCACCGCTCGTCACGTCGATGTCGATCATCCGGCTCTGCAGGATCTCGCCGGACAGATCCGTGACCGCCGTCCGGACGCCGGAGATCCCGAACTGGGCCGCCAGCGTCACGCCCGACCGCGGGTTGAAGCGCAGCGTCGCGGCCGGCCGGCCGCGGGAGCCGGCCTGGGTGGCGCCGTCGAGCGTCAGCATCCCGGACGCCAGCAGGGCCTCGAGCCGGTCGTTGACGGTCGAGCGCGCAATGCCGAGCTGGTCCGCGAGCTGGCCGGTCGTGTTCGCGTCGCCGCGCCGCACCAGATCCAGGATCTCGCCGGCCCGGACGATCCGCGACGGGGACACCCGCGGGAAAGCTCGCGGGGACACCCGAGAGGGCACTGTGCTCATCGACTCTCCTCTGCGATCGCGCTGTGTCAGGGTACGTCGGCCCAATTATGTCAGAATCAACATCTTTCTGTTGACCATCGACATTAATCGCCCTACGCTCACCGAAACGAAGCGAGGAGCATTCCGATGACAGAGTTTCGTGCGAGCAGGCGCCAGCTGCTGCGAGCCGGTGGCGCGACCGCTCTCGCCGCCGGACTGGGACCGGCCGTCCTGACCGGCTGCGGTGGATCCGGCGACACCGGCGGCGGTGGCGGTCAACTGAGCTTCATGTACTGGGGATCGGCCTTCGAGAAGAAGGCGATCGACGAGATGCTGAAGAAGTACGCCAAAGAGCACAAGGGCGCGAAGGTCGACCCGATGTTCGTACCGGTCGCGAACTACCCGACCAAGGTGTCCAGCCTGGTCGCCGCGAACACGCCGCCGGACCTCGGCTACCTCGGTACGTCGCAGATGTACGACCTGGCCCAGAAGGACCTGATCCTCAACCTCTTCCCGTACGTGGAGAAGTACCCGGCGCTCAAGGACCGGCTGCCGAGCAGCTACTTCTGGTACGGCAAGGACAAGCTCGCCGCGAACCAGCTCGCGATGGGCGTGCAGATCCTCTACTACAACACCGACGCCTTCAAGGCGGCGGGCGTCGACCCGGCGCCGTTCACCGCCGAGACCGCGTGGAGCTGGGACGACTTCGTGCAGGCCGCGGACAAGCTGACCGTCGACCAGAACGGCAAGCATCCGTCCGAGGACGGCTTCGACGCCGGCAAGATCAAGCAGTTCGGCACCATCGCACCGTTCGGCGGCGGTGGCCTCTACAGCATGCTGCGCTCCAACGGCGCCGACATGGTGAACGACGACGGCACGAAATTCGCGCTCGACTCCGCGGCGGCGGTCGACGTACTGAAGAAGCTCCAGGACCTGATCTACGTCCACCGGGTGGCGCCGACCCCGGCGCAGCTCGGCAAGAACGCGCCGACCACCGCCGTCCAGCTGCAGACCAAGCGGGTCGCGATGGTGATCGACGGGAACTGGCAGATGCTCGACCTGATGGAGGGCAAGGTGCCGTTCGGCGTCGCGGTGCTCCCGAAGTTCCAGGAGTCGCTGACCATGACCGGTGGCGCGGCGGGGGCGATCTTCGCGAAGACCAAGCACCCGGAGGAGGCGATCGAGCTCTACCTGTACTACAACGACCCCGAGCACGTGGACCTGTTCAAGGACGGGCTCTGGGCGCCGCTGCAGAAGAAGTACTACACAGACGAGGCCGAGATCGACAAGTGGGTGCTGAAGGACAAGTACCCGCCGAACTTCCGGACCGCGGTCGTCGACACCACAGCGAAGCACGGTGTCACCGACTGGGGTCAGCAGATGAAGAACTCCGAGCGCATCCACCAGGTGCTCGACCCCGCGATCGAGCAGATCAGCCTGAACAAGGGCGCGCCGGTCGACATCGTGAAGGCGCTGAAGCCGAAGATGCAGGCACTGCTGCAGGGCAAGTGGCCCACTCAGGAGCTGTGATGCCGTCCTCGCCCATGAAACAGGAAGCCCGTTGGGGCGTCCTGCTCGCCCTGCCGGCGATCATCGGGTTCGTCGCCTTCACGTTCCTGCCGATGATCGCGTCCGCGGTGATCAGCCTGACCGACTGGACCATCGGCGCCGCGCCGAAGTTCGTTGGCTTCGCCAACTACAAGCGGATGTTCACCGCGGACGACAGCTTCTACAAGTCGTTGTGGGCGACGGTGTACTACACGCTGGGCGCCGTGCCGCTGTTGCTGATCGTGGCGTTCGGAGTCGCGCTGCTGCTCAACCAACCGGTCCGCGGGCAGTCGTTCTTCCGGGTGATCTACTACCTGCCCGCGATCGTGCCGATCGTGGCGAACTCGATGCTCTGGATCTGGCTGTTCAACCCGGACTTCGGGCTGCTGAACACGCTGACCGAGAAGGCCGGCCTGCCCCGGTCGCAGTGGATCTTCGACGAGTCCACGGCGATCCCGTCACTGATCCTGATGTCCGTGTGGGGCTTCGGCAACGTCGCTGTCATCTTCCTGGCGGGACTGCAGGGCGTACCGCGCCAGCTCTACGAGGCGATCGCGGTGGACGGCGGCGGGGCCTGGCGGAAGTTCCGGCACATCACGCTGCCGATGATGACGCCGACGATCTTCTACAGCCTGGTGACGAGCGTGATCGGCGCGCTCCAGGTGTTCGTGCAGGCCGCGGTGATGACCGAGGGCGGACCGAACGACTCGACGTTGTTCTACATCTACTACCTGTACCGGACCGCGTTCACCAACAACGAGATGGGCTACGCCAGCGCGCTCGCCTGGGTGCTGTTCCTGGTGATCATGGCAGTCACCGTGGTGCTGTTCCGCAACTCGAGCCGCTGGGTCTACTACGAGGCGGGGAGTGCTCGATGACCGCCGTACTGGACAAACCTGCCGCCGCGGCCGAGGCGCCGCCGGCGTCGCGGCCGCTGGCGCCGAAGGGCATCGGCAAGAAGGTCCTCGTGTATGTGTTGCTGATCGCGGGCGCGGTGCCGACGCTGCTGCCGCTGATCTGGCTGGTCCGGAGCGCGCTGATGGACTCCGGGCAGATCTTCGTCTCGCCGCCGGAGTGGATCCCGAAGCCGTTCGCCTGGGACAACTTCACCGGCGCACTCACCCAGGTCCCGTTCGCGCGGTACTTCCTGAACACCCTGGTCCTCGAGGCGGGAGTCCTGATCGGGACGATGCTGTCCTGCTCGCTGGCGGCGTTCTCGTTCGCGCGGCTGCGCTGGAGGCACAAGAACCTGGTGTTCGGCATCCTGATGTCGGGGGTGATGCTGCCGTACGCGGTGACGCTGATCCCGACGTTCTTGTTCTGGCAGAAGCTCGGGCTGGTGAACACGTACGTGCCGTTGATCCTGCCGCACTGGTTCGGGACCGGGGTGTTCAACATCTTCCTGCTCCGGCAGTTCTTCCTGTCGATCCCGTACGAGCTGGACGAGTCGGCCTACATCGACGGCGCGACGCCGTTCCAGGTGTACTGGCGGATCATCCTGCCGCTGTCGAAGCCGGCGCTCGCCGTGGTCGGCGTGTTCACGTTCCTCGGGGTGTGGAACGACTACCTGGGGCCGCTGATCTACCTGAACGACTCCGACAAGTACACGCTGGCGATGGGGTTGGCGTCGTTCCAGGGCACCTACACGGCACAGTGGGGGTACCTGATGGCCGCGGCCGCGGTCGTCCTGCTGCCGATCGTGATCCTGTTCGCCTTCGCACAGAAGTACTTCGTCGAAGGCATCGCGCTGACCGGACTGAAAGGCTGACATGTACAAGGTGACCGTTCTGTACGGGCCACCGGACTCGGCGGACGAGTTCGACCGGTACTACGACGAGACGCACATCCCGCTGGCGCAGAAGATGACCGGGCTGAAGCGCTGGACGGTGTGCCGCTTCGACCCGGCACCGGACGGGACCCCGCCGCAGTACCACTACCAGGCGGAGCTCTACACCGACAGCCGCGCCGACCTGGAACTGGTGCTCGCATCACAGGCCGGCCAGGACGCCAACCAGGACCTGGAGAACTTCGCCACCGGCGGCGCGGTCTTCCTGTTCGGAGAAGAACGAGAGGTACCCGTATGAGTATTGACGTGATCGTGGTCGGGCTGGGGTTCGGCGCCGATTTCGCCCCGATCTACCAGGCGCATCCGGAGGTCGGCCGGGTCGCGGTCGTGGACGCCGATCCGGCCCGGACGGCGGCGGTCGCGGACCGGCTCGGGATCGACCATCGGTTCGCGTCACTCGACGAGGCACTGGCCGCCGACGGCTGGGACGCCGTGCATCTGCTGACCCCGGTGCGGTTCCACGCCGAGCAGGTGCAGCAGGTACTGAAGTCCGGGCGGCACTGCGCGTCGGCGGTGCCGATGGCAACGACTCTCGAGGATCTGGACGCGCTGATCGCGGCGCAGGACGAGGCCGGGCGCAACTACATGATGATGGAGACCGCGGTGTACTCGCGCGAGTTCTTCCACGCACGTTCGTTGCTGGACGGCGGGGTCCTTGGGCGGCTGAGCTACTTCAAGGGCGACCACCTGCAGAATCTCGACGGCTTTCCGGAGTACTGGCGCGGTTATCCGCCCATGCACTACGTCACGCACGCCCTCTCCCCCGCGCTGGCGCTGGCGAACACCCGCGTCGAGTCGGTGCGGTGTGCCGGATCCGGCCGCCTCACGCCCGACCACGTCGGGGTCGCGGGTGACGGGTTCGGAACCGAGGCAGCGTTGTTCAAGCTGGCCGGGGACGATCTCGTCGCGAACGTGACGATGTCGTTCTTCCAGCTCGGCCGGAGTTATCTCGAGGGCTTCTCGGTGTACGGCGACGAGGGCGCGCTGGAGTGGCCGCAGCTCGAAGGCGGGCCGATGAAGGAGTTCCGGATGCAGCCGATCGCCGACGGCCGGCGTGGCCGGGCGGTCAGCGAGGCCGACGTCGAGCCGGCCGGTGCGCCGGACTTGCTGCCTGAAGTCCTGCGGCCGTTCACCAGCGGCGGGCACGGCGGATCGCATCCGCATCTGGTGCACGAGTTCGTCTCCAGCATCGTGGAGAACCGCAAGCCCCGCGTCGACGCGCGTACGGCGGCGACCTGGACGGCACCGGGGATCTGCGCGCATCGGTCGGCGCTGCAGGGCGGCGTCGAGATCGAGGTGCCGGACTACGGGGCGCACTGATGCCGACCATCGCGCTCGTCGGCGCACTCGACACGAAGGGAGCCGAGTACGCCTACCTGGCCGACCAGGTCAGTGCGCTGGGTGCTGCTCGCCTCCTCGTCGACATCGGTGTCCTCGACGAACCCACGATCACCGCGGACATCCCGCGGGAGCGGATCGCCGGCGCCGGCTTCCGCGACGCGGTCGGTGGCCGGTCGAACAGCACCCTCGACGAGTTGCGGCGCGAGCACGACCGCAATGCCGCGATGCGAGTGATGGCGCGCGGTGCGGGTGCCGTCCTCGCGGAGCTTGTCGCAGCGCATCAGGTGGATGGCGTACTGGCGGTCGGCGGTTCCAATGCGGCGTACGTGATGGCTGAGATCTGCGGGCGGCTCCCGTTCGGCTTCCCGAAGGTGCTCGTGTCGACGATCGCGGCCGGCGACACCCGCTCGTACGTCCGCGAGACCGACCTGACCCTGATGTACCCGGTCGTCGACATCAACGGCCTCAACCGTCTGAGCCGTCCGGTGCTCGGCAACGCCGCTCGCGCCGTCGTGGGGATGGCGGGGCGCTCCGAGCAGGAGCCGGACCGCAACGTACCGACCGTCGGCGTCAGCATGTTCGGCGTCACGACAGCCGCCGGGTCCGCGGTCGTTCAGGGCCTGTCGGCGTACGACATCGAGGCGCTGACCTTCCACTGCACCGGCGTCGGCGGCCGCACGCTGGAGACCCTGATCCGCAACGGCACCATCGAGGCGGTCGCCGACCTGACGACCACGGAGCTCGCCGACGAGTTGGTCGGTGGGGTCTGCTCTGCCGGGCCAGGCCGGTTGACGGCCGCGGCGAGTACGGGTGTACCGCAGGTGGTCAGCGTCGGCGCACTCGACATGGTCAACTTCTCCTCCACCGTGCCGACCGAGTTCGCCGGCCGGCGGCTGTATCCGCACAACCCGGCGGTGACCCTGATGCGCACAACGCCTGAGGAGTGTGCCGAGCTCGGCCGACGGATGGCCGCGCGCCTCAATCCGTCGACAGCCCCAGTCGCCGTTCTCTTCCCGCACCGCGGACTGTCCCAGCTGTCAGTTCCGGGCGGCGCCTTCCACGACCCGGACGCCGACCAGGCGCTGTACCGCGCGCTGAAGGACGGGCTGCGCCCCGGCATCGACCTGTACGACTTCGACACCGACATCAACGACCCGGCGGTGTCCGGCACCGCCGTGGATCTGCTGGCCACCTGGCTGAAGAAGGAGACACCGTGAACACCAAGTCGCGTACCGAGCTGCTCGCCCAGTACCGCCGGAAGGTCGCCGAAGGACGCCCGATCATCGGCGGCGGCGCGGGCACCGGCCTGTCCGCCAAGTGCGCCGAGGCGGCCGGCCTGGACTTCGTCGTGATCTACAACTCGGGCCGGTACCGGATGGCCGGGCGCTCCTCGATGGCGGGCCTGATGCCGTACGGCGACGCGAACGCGATCGTGATGGAGATGGGCAACGAGGTGCTGCCGGTCACCGACCAGCTGCCGGTGATGGCGGGGGTCTGCGGCACCGACCCGTTCCGCGACATCCCGCGCTTCCTGGACCAGGTGCAGGCGGCCGGTTTCGCGGGCGTCCAGAACTATCCGACGGTCTGCCTGTTCGACGGCATGATCCGCGCGAACCTGGAGGAGACCGGGCTCGGCTTCTACCGCGAGGTGGAGATGATCGCCGCCGCCCGGGAGCGCGACCTCGTCACGCTCGCGTACGTGCACAGTGCCGAAGAGGCGACCGCGATGACCGAGGCGGGCGCGGACATCCTGGTCCCGCACATGGGCCTGACCACCAACGGCATGATCGGCGCCCGTACGTCGCTGACTCTCGACGACTCCATCGACCTGGTGACCCTGTTGCGGGACGCGATCGTCGCCGTCGATCCGGACGCGCTGGTGATCTGCCACGGCGGCCCGATCGCCACGCCCGAGGACGCCGGCCACATCCTTGAGAAGGTCAGCGGCATCTCCGGGTTCCTCGGCGCCTCCAGCATGGAACGGCTGCCGACCGAGATCGCGATGGTCGACCACATGCGCAGCTACCACGACATCCGCCCGACACCGCGGTAGTTACTCCCCGATCTTCTTCGAGCGCAGGACGATCTTCGTGTCGGGTGGGGCCTTGGTGCCGCCCGCGGGTTGCTGGGAGACGACGACCCAGTTCCGGTCGTTGACCAGCAGCCGGCCCTGCCCGGTGGCGTCCTCTTCGGTCAAGAAGTAGAAGCCCGCCGCCTGCATGGTGTCTTGAGCCAACTGATGATTCAGCCCGACCACATTCGGCACAACGCCCTGCTGCGCAGACGGCCGCGCAGCCGAAGGCTGTGTCGCAGGCGGCTGGGTGGCGGTGCTCTGCGGGGACGGGACAGTCTGGGTGACGGTCGCGGTTGTGGCGGGCTGGGTCCCGCCCGCGCCGGAGCCTCCGCACGCGGTCAGCAGCGACAGCGCCAGCCCGACCGTTACCGCACCCACAAGGATTGCCCGAGTCACCCCCTACCAATACCCCATTACTCCCCGTGTAACCAGCACCGCGACCAGTGACCGCCGGTGAAGGTGGTTCGCGGCGGTGGCTTCTCGGTGCAGACCGGCATCGCGTGCGGGCAGCGGGCGGCGAACGGGCAGCCCGCAAGCTCCTGCTCGCGGTCGACCGACTCGTTGGCGTCGACGATCGGCAGCGCACTGCGCTCGCTGTCCCGATCGGGATCGGGCGAGGACTCGAGCAGCAGCTGCGTGTACGGGTGCCGCGGCCGCTGCGTCACCTCCTCGGCCGGTCCGCCCTCGACCATCCGGGCCGCGTAGATCACGTTGATCTCGTCGGCGAAGTACCGGGCGCTGGCGATGTCGTGCGTGATGTACAGCATCGCCAGCCCGTCCTGCGCGCACAGGTCCGCGAACAACCGCAGTACGTCGAGGCGGATCGACACGTCGAGCATCGACACCGGCTCGTCACCGATCAGCACCGCTGGACCGGCCGCGAGCGCGCGGGCGATCGCAACCCGCTGCCGTTGGCCACCGGACAGCTCGTGCGGGTACTTGTCGAGGTACTGCTCCCCCGGCGTCAGGTTGACCCGTTCGAGCAGTTCGATGATCCGCTGCCGCAGGTCGCCGTCCGCCCCGAAGTTCCGCAGCGGGCGGCTGAGGATGTAGCGCACCTTGTGCAACTGGTTCAGCGAGGCGAACGGGTCCTGCATGATCAGCTGCACCTGACCGAAGTGTGCCTGCCGGTCGGCGCGGCGACGGCCGCTGACCTCCTTGCCGGCCAGGCGGATCGTGCCGGCCGACGGCTCGTCCCCGAGGGTCAGGATCCGCGCCAGCGTGCTCTTGCCCGAGCCGCTCTCACCGACGAGCGCGACCACCTTCCCGGCCTCCAGCGTCAGCGACGCCGAGTCGACCGCGGTGAACCACTGCCCGTGCCGCCGGCCGTGCAGTGGCATCCGCTTGGTGATGTCAACGGCCTCCAGCATGGCCGACCTCCTGACGGTCGAGCAGCAGGCACGCGGCCTGCGTACGGTCGCGCTCGATCAGCGCGGGCAAGGTCTCCCGGCAGTCGTCGACGCGTTGCGGGCAGCGGGGCTCGAACGCACAGCCGACCGGCAGCCGGCGCAGGTCGGGCGGTGCGCCGCCGATCCCGCGCAGTTCCCGGCGCGGTCCGTGCAGCGACGGGAACGAGTCCCGCAACCCCTGCGTGTACGGGTGTTTCGGGTTGCGGTAGATGTCCTTCGCGGACGCGATCTCGACGGCCCGTCCGGCGTACATCACCATGATCCGGTCGGCGAGCTCCACGAGCAGCGACAGGTCGTGCGTGACGAACAGCACCGAGAACCCGAACGTTGCCTGTAGCTCCTTCAGGTTGTCGAGGATCTGCCGCTGCATCACCACGTCGACCGCGGTCGTCGGCTCGTCCATGACAATCAGGTCCGGCTGACAGGCCAGCGACAACGCGATCGCCGCGCGCTGCCGCATCCCGCCGGACAGCTCGTGCGGGTAGCTGCGTACGCGGTCGCGCGGGATGCCGACCAGTTCGAGCAGCTCGGCGGCGCGCTGCCATGCCGCGGCGCGCTTCATCGCCCGATGCGCACGGATCGCGTCCGCGAACTGCGTACCGATCCGCATCACCGGGTTCAGCGAGCTCATCGCGCTCTGGAAGACCACGGCCAGCTGTTCCCAGCGCAGCTCGCGCAACTGCTTCGCCGTGCAGCCGACCAGCTCGACCGGGTCGCCTGTGGCGGGACGGTACGTCACCGTGCCGCCGGTGATCCGCGCCGGCGGGCGCTGCAACCGTGTGATCGCGGTCATCAGCGTCGTCTTTCCGCTGCCGCTCTCCCCCAGGACGCCGAAGATCTCGCCACGTCCGACGTCGAACGACACTTTGTCGACGGCCCGCACCTCCGCGCTGTACTCCACCACCAGGTCACGCACTTCGAGCAACGTCATGCCGTCACCACCTTCCGCTTGGCACGACGCTTGGGTTTGCGGGACGAGGTCCGCAGCGTACGGCGACGTGGGTCGGACAGCTCGTCGATGCCGAAGTTGACCAGGCCCGCCGCCGTACCGACCAGGGCGATGCCGAGGCCCGGCGGCAGGAACCACCACCAGGCACCGCTCTGCAACGCGCCCTGCGACTGCGCCCAGTAGAGCATCGTGCCCCAGCTGACCGTGTTGGTGTTGCCTGCGCCGATGAAGTCCAGCCCCGCCTCGGCCGCGATCGAGCCGACCACCGCGAACAGGAACGTCGACGCGATCACCGGTGCCAGGTGCGGCACGACCTCCATGAACAACACGCGGCTCTGCCTGTCACCGCTGTACCGCGCGGCGGCGACGAAGTCCCGGTTCCGCAGCGACAGCGTCTGTGCCCGCTTGACGCGCGCCCCACCGGCCCAACTGGTCAGACCGATGATCAGCGCGACCGCAGGCCACCCGCCCCGACCCCTTGTGTAGCTGGCGATCAGGAGCAGCAGCGGCAGTCCCGGGATCACGAGGAAGATGTTCACGAACCCCGTCAGCGCCGCGCCGACCTTGCCCTTGTGGTAGCCGCTCACGAGTCCGAACACGACGGCGAGAAACGTCGAGATCGTCCCACCGACGAGTCCCACGAACACCGAGACCCGGGTGCCCGTGACGAACTGCGCGAACACGTCCACGCCCGACGACGTCGTACCCAGCCAATGCGCGCCCGACGGCGCCGCCGACGGCGGGCCCGCGTGCAGCTTGGTCGGCGACTGCCCGAGCACGGACGTGACCAGGATCGGCCCGAAGATCGCGACCAGCAGCATCGCGGCCAGGACCGTGAGTCCGATGGTCACCTTCCGATCGCGCCCCATCACGCCACCTCCCGGGTGCGGGGGTCGATCAGCACGTACAGCGAGTCGACCACGAAGTTCGCCGCCAGGACGGTCAGCGAGATGATCAGGAACAGGCCCTGCATCAACGGGTAGTCCACGTTCACGATCGCCTGGTTGAGCAGGCTGCCGAGGCCGGGATAGTTGAACACCATCTCGGTCAGCAGGGAGCCGCCGACCACCATCCCAATCGAGACCGCGAAGCCGCTGATGCTCGGCAGGACGGCGTTCCGCGCGGCGTACGAGAACACCACCCGGTGACCGGCCAAGCCCTTGGCCTGCGCGAGCAGCACGTAGTCCTCGTTCACCACCGAGGCCATCATGTTGCGCATGTGGATCATCCAGCCGCTCACCGACGTCAGCACGATCGTTGCGGCCGGCAACATCGCGTGCCGGACCGCGCTGCCGACGAAGTCCGGCGTGAACCCGGGCACCAGCCCGAGATCGGCGCCGCCGGACAACGGGAACCAGCCGAGCGTGAACGCGAACGCGTAGGCGAGGATCAGCGCCACCCAGAAGTACGGCATCGAGTGCAGGAAGATCGAGACCAGGCTGCCGACCGAGTCGATCGCCCGCCCCGGCCGCCACCCGGCCAGGATGCCGAGGCTGGTGCCGAGCACGAACGCGATCACCGTCGCGCTGCCGACCAGCAGCAGCGTCCACAAGAACCCGGACTTCACCACCGACGACACGGTCGCCGGGTAGAACGAGATCGACCGCCCGAAGTCCAGGTGCACGATCCCGTTCAGATAGCTGACGTACTCGTGCCACCAGGACTGCCCGCGGGCGCCGCCGAACAGCCGGTGCACCAGCTCCTCCTGCTGCTCCGACACCGGCCCGAGCTCGGCCATCTTGAACAGGATCGCCGACGCCGGGTCCCCCGGCATCAACCGCGGGAGGACGAAGTTGATCGTGACAGCGGACCAGGCGGCGATCAGGTAGAACCCGATCCGCTGGACGATCGGCGCGTTCCGGAGTCGGGTCATGCCGGCTTCAGGGACAAGAACAGCTTCGCCGCGAACACGCCACTGATCGCGCCCGGGTCCGGCGTCGTGTACGGATCGTCGGCACTCGGCCAGCCGGTCCAGTGCTCGGTGTTGTACATGTACGGCGTACCCTTCACGGCCACCGGGATGACCGGGAGCTGGGTGAGCATGATCTGCTGCAGCGGCTTCGACGCCGCCAGCTGTGCGTCCGGCGCCGCCTGCGCGAGCGCGCCGAGCGCCGCCTCGGTGGCTGGGTCGTCCCAGCCGACGACGTTCGTCTTCGACTTCTTCGACAGCATCCGGTTGTAGAACGTGTACGGGTTCGTACCGAAGGTGAACGCGTCGCCGTAGATCGCGTCGAAGTCCCGCTTGTCCTCGTCACCGGTGTACGCCGCCGACGGCACGCCGTTCACCGCTGCATCGATACCCAGCGCGGCGAGTTGGCCGGCGAGCTCCTGCGTGTACGCCATCCCGTCTGCGAACGCGCTGACAGTGAGGATTCGGAGCTTCAACTGCTTGCCGTCGGCACCGAGCAACCTGCCGCCCTGCTCCTTGTACCCGGCCAGCGCGAACTCTGCCAGCGCGGCCGCCTTGTCCGGCTTCACCGGGTCGCGGTCCGCGGGGTCGATCCACTTCGACCAGGTGCCCTGGTACAGCCCTGTCGGGCCGACCGGTTCGTAGACGCCCGGGTTGTACGCGTCGGTGACCGCCTGCCGGTCGATCGACAGCGCGATGCCCTTGCGGACATGCACGTTGTCGAACGGCTTGCGGGTCAGGTTCAGCATCAGCGGCTTCATGCTCGCGTAGACCGGCCAGAGATGGTTCTGCGCCGCGTTCTTCTGCACGTACTGGTTCTTGACGTCCGGGATGCCGGCGTACGCGAGGTCGACCTCGTGCCGGACCAGCTGCTGAGCGAGCAGGTTGGTGTTGCTCGTGGTCACGTACGTGATCTGCGGGACCGGCACCTTCTGCTTCCAGTAGTCGTCACGCGCCTTGAACGTGGCCTGCTGGCCGGTCACCTGGCCCAGCTCGTACGGGCCCGAGCCCATCGGCTTGAGATTGGTGTCGGTGTCCGGGTCCTTGCCGGTCCACACCTTCTTCGGCACGATCACCGTGCGACCGAGATCCTGGAGTGCGGCGTACGCCGGCTTGGTGAAGGTGAGGTGCACGCCGTCGGCGGTCTTGGTCACCTTGTCGATCGGCAGCGCCTGCAGCTGGTGCTGCGACATGTAGTCGAACGTGAAGATCACGTCGTCCGCGGTCAGCGCGCTGCCGTCGGCCCATTTCGCGCGGTCGTCCAGCGCGAGGTCGATCGCCTTGCCACCGGGCGCCCAGGTGTACTTGGTCGCGAGGCTCGGCATGAACTCGTTCTCGTGCGCGGTGTTGAAGTCGAACAACTGCTCGTAGATCAGCCCGATCGTGCCGCGCAGGGCGTTCACCGAGAACGGGTTGAAGTTCGGCTGCAAGGTCGGCTGCGAGTACGCGGCGACCGTCAGCGGCACCGTCTTGGCGGCGGCCCCACCCGCGGCGCCTCCGGAACAGGCCGTCACCGAGGACAGCAGGGCCAGACCGGCCACGACCGCTGTCAGTTTCACTCTGGAGCGCACGGGATCTCCCTTCGGTCCCCGGCCGGACCGGCCGGGGTGAGATGAGACTGCCAACGTTTGCAGCAAGAGTCAACGGTTTGCAGTGGAAACCGGGCCAAGTGGTTACAATCAGGGTGCAGAGCAGCGGCAATCGTTTGCGCTACGATGCCGGGACCTATCCGTACGCGACCTTGGGGAGCTTGCCTTGGCAGTCACGCTGGCGGAGGTGGCGGCGGCCTGCAACGTGTCGACGTCGACCGTGTCACGGGCGCTGACCGACCCGGAGAAGGTGAATGCCGAGACCCGGTCCCGGATCGAGCGGGTCGCCCGGCAGCTCGGGTACGCACCGAGCCGGGCCGGCCGGTCGCTGGTGTCAGGGCGTACGGACACCGTCGGCCTGGTCGTCCCGGACATCGCGAACCCGTTCTTCCCGCCGATCATCAAGTCAGTGCAGGCCCGTGCCCGCGACAAGCGGTACGCGGTCCTGATCGCCGACACCGACGAACACGTTGCCGACGAGCTCGAGCTCGCCCGCGGGCTGAGCCGGCAGGTCGACGGGCTGATCCTGGCGTCGCCGCGGACCGCGCCCGCCGAGCTGACCCGGCTCGCCCAGCAACTCCCGGTGGTGTTCGTGAACCGCGAGGTCGAAGGCGCCGGCAGCGTGGTGATCGACGAGAACGAAGGAATGCAGGAGGCGGTCGAGCACCTGGTCTCCCTCGGCCACCGGCACATCACCTATCTGGCCGGCCCGCGGCGCTCCTGGTCGAACCAGCAACGCCGCGACGCCCTCGCGGCCGCCTGCGAGCTGAACGACGTGGAGCTGCGCGAGCTCGGCCCGTTCGAGCCGCAGATCCAGGCCGGCATGCGGGCCGCCGACCTGTTGCAGTCCTCCGAGGTCGCCGCCGCGATCGCGTACGACGATCTGATCGCGCTCGGCGTGATGTCCCGCCTCACCGAGCGTGGCCTGCAGGTCGGCCGCGAGATCAGCGTGATCGGCATCGACGACAGCCCGCTGTCGACCGTCACGCACCCGATGCTCACCTCCATCCACGTCCCTGCCGCCGAGTTGGGCTCAGCCGCGGTGGATCTGCTGCTCGACCAGCTCCGCGAAGGCGGCGACGCCGTCGCGGCGAGCACCGTCAAGCTCGAGACCCGCTTGGTGATCCGAGGCTCGACCGGCATCCCGCCGGCCGAGCTCCGGTAGGTGACGCTAGCTCTTCTTCAGGACCAGGCCGGTGTTGGCCGGGACGGTGATTCGGCCGGAGTACTGGGCTTCGTGCAGGTCTGTGTAGGTACCGGCCGGGAGGAGCAGGTCGGCGGCCTGGGTTGATGACGGATTCACCACGGTCAGGCCCTCACGGTACAAGCGCGTCCAGAGCGTCGGGCCACGGCGCACGGGTGGCGTGATCGCGGTGCCGAGGTCGGCCGACAGTTCCGGGATCTCGTTGAACGCGGCGTAGTCCTTGCGGCCGGTGGTCTCCAGCATTGCGGGCGCTTCGCGGTACAGGAGATAG
>DASSDE010000502.1:0-4663 GCA_035697365.1 Kribbella sp.
CAGGAAGTGGATCCCGAACGCCTTGTGCGTGTAGACCGCCGCACCACCGGCCTTCGGGTACTTCGTGACGAGCTCGAGGTAGCTGGTCGCGGTCAGCATGGCGACCACGAACGCGCACAGGAACGGCAGCCAGACCGCGCCACCGACCTCACCGGCCACCTTCCCGGTCAGGGCGTAGACGCCGGTGCCGAGGATGTCCCCGACCACGAACAACAGCAGCAGGCCCGGGCCCATCACCCGCTTCAGCTCGGGACGTTCACCGGCCTCCGGTACGGCGGCAGTGTCGCTCATCGTGCCTCCCTGACGTCAGTGCGTCACCCAATGGTCGCACCTGAGCGCCAACTGAGAGGACCGACGCGCGTTGCGCCCGCCCAGCCTGCCTCAGCCGCCCGAACCCGCGCGCCTGAGAGCATGGCGCTCGTGATGCACCTTCGCCTGATCGTTCCCGCGGAACGCAGTGAACTCGTTCAGGACACGCTCGTCGCCGATCCGCGGGTCACCAGCATCGTGCGACTGCCCAGTGCGGCGCAACGTCCGGCCGGTGATGTCATCGAGTGCGACGTGACCCGCGAGGCGACCTCGGACATCCTCGGATTCCTGCGGACCGAGGGCCTGTACGACGACGGCGCCGTCGCACTCAGCGCCGTCGACTCGGCGCCCTCGCGGAACGCCCAGGCCGCGGAGAAGGCGGCGCCGGGAGCACCGGACGACGCGGTGATCTGGGACGCCGTCGTCGACCAGGCGTACAACGAGGCCGGCGGATCCTGGGTGTACTACGCCTTCCTGACGCTCGCGACGATGATCGCCTCGGTCGCCGTGATCACCGACTCGTCGATCCTGGTGGTCGGCGCGATGGTCGTCGGGCCGGAGTTCGGCGTGGTCGCCGCGCTGGCCGTGGGGTTGTTCCTGCGTAAGGGCGGGTTGTCGCGAGCGTCGCTCGTACTGCTCGTCAAAGGCTTCGTCCTCGCGATCGTGCTGACCGCACTCGCCGCGTTGCTCGCCCGGGCGGTCGGCTGGGTCGATGCCGACTCGGTCACGGCGGCACGTCCGCTGACGGGATTCATCTGGCGGCCGGACAAGTGGTCGGCTGTCGTCGCAGTACTCGCAGGCTGCGCGGGCGTGCTGTCGCAGACGGCCGGCCGCGGGAACGCGCTGGTCGGCGTGTTCATCTCGGTCACCACGGTCCCGGCCGCCGGTGACCTGGCGCTGTCACTCGCGCTCTGGGCCCCGCACCAGATCGGTGGGTCGGCTGCGCAGCTCGGCATCAACCTGGCCGGCATGACGGTGGCGGGGGTGGTGACGCTGATGCTGCAGCGGATGATCTGGCGGACCTATCTGCGGGTGAAGCGTAGGGCGGGCGCGCGCGTTGAGGCTTGACCGGGCGTCCCCTGTCCGATCCGCGCGCGCCCAGCATCGACAGATCTACCCCAACCTGGGGCTGTTCGCGCCCCTTCCGGGCGACGTATCCCGGACATGGCGCGAAGTCGCCAAACCGGTACAGTCCGTCCAACCGACGAGATAGCCTGTTCGGATGCTGGAGTCGCTGGGGGTCGAGCCGTCCGACGAGGAGGCCTATCGGGCGCTGTTGTCGGCCCCGGGCTGCGAGCTCGGGCAGCTCGCCGAGCGCCTCGGCCGCGACGAGCAGGAGCTCGCCGGGACGGTCGGGTGGCTGGAGAAGCTCGGTCTGTTGACGACCACCGCCGACGATCCGATCCGGCTGATCCCGACGCGTCCGGACGTCGCGGTGGACGCTTTGGTCGCCGTCCGGCGGGCCGAGCTCGAC
Source organism: Kribbella sp. (assembly GCA_035697365.1). GTDB lineage: Bacteria > Actinomycetota > Actinomycetes > Propionibacteriales > Kribbellaceae > Kribbella. Next base: position 1,784 of record DASSDE010000502.1, read on the forward strand.
CGCGTACGCGCCGAGGCCCGGGTGCTGTTGTCCGAGCTCAGCACCCAGGAACGGTACCGGCCGGAGAACCTCGTCGAGGTGCTCGTCGGGCCGGAGGCGATCGCGGCCCGGTTCGCGCAGCTACTCGGCGGCACCCGCGAGGAGTTGCTGGTGATCGACCGTCCGCCGTACGCCTCGAAGACCGGCGAGTCGGAGCCTCGCGTGCGCGGTCTGCTGAGCGAGGGGGTCGTTGTGCACGGCATCTACTCCCCCGACTCGCTGGACGTACCGGGCGCCGTCGACCAGGCGTACAGCGCGGCGGACGCGGGCGAGATCTCCCGGATCCATCCACAGCCGCCGATGAAGCTCGCCGTCTTCGACCAGAAGGCGGCGCTGCTGCCGCTGGTCGTGGACCAGTTGGTCGACAGCGCCCTCGTCGTCCATCCGTGTGCGTTGCTGGACGCGCTCACCCAGATGTTCTGGCTGCTCTGGGACCAGTCCGTTCCGGTCGTCCCGTCACCGAAGGCCGACCCGACCGACGCCCGCCTGATGACCCTGCTCGCGGCCGGGTTCAAGGACGACGCGATCGCGCGGCAGCTCGCGCTGAGCAGCCGGACCGTCGGGCGGCGGGTGGCCGAGCTGATGGAGACGCTGGGCGCGCGGACCCGTTTCCAGGCCGGAATCCACGCCCAACGCCGCCGTCTGCTCGAGGACTAGCAGGTGGCGAGCATCTGCTGGAGGGCGGTCTTCTCCGCGGACTGCAGCGACAGCTTGTAGGTGTACTTCACCCAGATCCACTCGCGCGCGTAGATGCAGTGCACCGACGTGTTCGTCGGCTTCCACTCCGACGGGTCCCGGTCGCCCTTCGACCGGTTGCTCGACGCAGACACTGCGATCAGCTGCGCGATCGTCAGGTTGTTCGCGAACTCCTGGCGCTTGGCCTGCGTCCAGCCGCTGGCGCCGGACTTCCACGCCTCGGCCAGCGGCACGATGTGGTCGATGTCCACATCGGAGGAGTCGGTGAGGTACGTCCGGTCGTACACGCTGTACCACTTGCCGGCCGTCGGCTGGCAGCTGCTGTCGACGGTCACGCCGGTGCCGTCGCGCTTCAGGACTTGCTCGCGGGTGTCGCAGGTCCCGGACTGGGTGATCCAGTGCGGGAACTTGTCGCGGCTGTAGCCGGTCGTCGAACCCTCCGTCTTCACGGTCAGGCTCGCCAGCTCGGTCGCGGCGGTGCTCGCCGAGGGCGGGTCCGGTGGGTACGCCAGCGCCGGTCCGGCACTGAGGGTGAAGGCTGCCGTCGCAGCTATCGCGGTGACGGCAGCGGTGATCGAACGTCGCATCGGTCAGGCCTCCGAGGGTTAGGGCGGATCCCCCCTGACGTTGCTGCCCTCAGCCTTCCCCGATCACCCACCGTAGGAAACCACTCACCAGTTACAGTCCGGTGAACGTCAGTCGTGTTCCACAACGGTCAGGGTCCAGCCGGCTGCCGCGCGGGACAGTTCGGCGTTCCAGCGGTCGTTCACCAGCTTGTGCAGGGATTTCGCCGTACCCGGATCCTTGCCCGATTCAAGCAAGTGCCGGGCGACCAGGCCGCGGGTGTGCTTGGCGTTGTGCGAGACGACGGTCCGTACGCCGTTGCGCTCGCGGACCACGTTCACCGACACCCACTTGTCCGCCTGCGCACCGCTCGGGCGCCACGCGGCCACGTACGTCGACGAGCGGCAGTCGACGATCACACCGTCGACGTCCTCGAGCGCCGCGCTCAGCGGATCGCGCCAGACCGACGCCAGCGGTCCGTGGCCGGGCAGGGTCGTACCCATCGAGAGCCGGTACGGGGGGACGCGGTCGGCCGGGCGGAGTGCGCCCCACGCGGCCGAGATGACGAGCAGCCGGTTCGCGGCGCGGCGCTTCGTACCCGTGGAGAGCGTGGCGTAGCCGAGAGCGTCGGAGAGCCCGCCGGAGTACAGCTCGGAGACCGGGACGGACGGCTCGGTCCGCCAGCGGGTGTTCCGCTCGACCTCGTGCTGCAGCGACGCACCGACCTCCAGTACGTCGTGGGCGTCCGCGGAGGCGGACACCTTCGCCAGCGTCTCGAGCACCCGCTCACGAACCGGGTTCAACTCCGGAAACGACAACGTCCCGAAGTCCACAGCACGCCCCCGCGCCCGCCCAGTCTTCCCCTCAGACGGCGGCAGGACGATGACCATCACGTGAGTTCGTCCAAGGTGGCGAGGTCGGCGAGGGTCGGGTTCCAGGGGCCGGCGGCGACGTTCTGGGTGATCTGCTCGGGCTTCGTGGCGCCGGCGATCACCGAGGCGACCGCGGGCTGCGCGGCGAGGCCGCCGATCGCGACGTCGATCATCGTCAGGTCGCGCTCGGCCGCGAACGTCTCGAGCGCCTCGATCTTGTCGAAGTCCGCCTGCGCCAGACGGTCCGGCTGCGTCGCGAGCCGGGTGCCGTCGGGCGCCGACGTGCCGCGCTTGTACTTTCCGGACAGCAGACCGGACGCGAGCGGGAAGAACGGCAGGATGCCGATCCCGAGGTGCTCGCAGGCCGGCACCAACTCGTCCTCGACGTCACGCTCGAGCAGGGAGTAGTGGTTCTGGGCGCTGATGAAGTGCTCGAGCCCGTTCGACCGCGAGGTCCAGTCCGCGTCCACCACCTGCCAGCCGGCGAACTGTGAGCTGCCGATGTACCGCACCTTGCCCTCGGCAACCAACTCGGAGAGCGCCGCGAGGGTCTCCTCGATCGGCGTGACCGGGTCCGGGAAGTGCAGCTGGTAGAGATCGATCCAGTCGGTACCGAGCCGCTGCAGGCTCGACTCGACCGCCTTGCGGATGTACCGCCGGGAGCCGCGCACGCCCCAGTCCGGACCGTTCACCCCGCCCATGTCACCGC
>DASSDE010000503.1:0-6317 GCA_035697365.1 Kribbella sp.
CCGGCGCCCGCTACACCCCCGCCGACGCCGCCGCCTGGCACCGAGACCTCCTCCGAGCCCTCGAATCCGGCAACCCCGCCACCTACGCCCACTCCATGAAGTCCCACTTCAACGGCATCCACACCCGCCTCGGCGAATAACTGATCCGCGGACAGCTCAGGCGAAGAGGTTTTCGGAGTCCACGATCGTGTAGGCGTAGCCTTGTTCGGCGAGGAAGCGTTGGCGGTGGGCGGCGAATTCGGCGTCGATGGTGTCGCGGGCGACGATGGAGTAGAAACGGGCGGTGCGGCCGTCGCCCTTGGGGCGCAGGACGCGGCCCAGGCGCTGGGCTTCTTCCTGGCGGGAGCCGAAGGTGCCGGAGACCTGGATGGCGACCGACGCCTCGGGCAGGTCGATCGAGAAGTTCGCGACCTTGCTGACCACCAAGCGGTCGATCTCCCCGTGCCGGAACGCGTCGAACAGCCGCTGGCGTTCGCGGACGGTGGTCTCGCCCTTGATCACCGGGCATTCGAGCCGTTCGCCGAGCTCGTCCAGCTGGTCGATGTACTGCCCGATCACCAGCAGCGGCTCGCCGGCGTGATGCTCCGCGATCCGGCGGACCAGCTTGGACTTCGCCGGGGTGGAGGCCGCCAGCCGGTACCGGTCCTCGGGCTCCGCGGTCGCGTACACGAACCGCTCGGTCTGCTCCAGATCGACCCGGACCTCGACACAGTCCGCGGGCGCGATCCAGCCCTGTGCCTCGATGTCCTTCCACGGCGCGTCGTACCGCTTCGGGCCGATCAGCGAGAACACGTCGCCCTCGCGGCCGTCCTCGCGGACCAGTGTCGCGGTCAGCCCGAGCCGCCGGCGCGTCTGCAGGTCGGCGGTCATCCGGAAGATCGGCGCGGGCAGCAGGTGCACCTCGTCGTACACGATCAGGCCCCAGTCGCGGGCGTCGAACAGCTCCAGATGCGTGTACACGCCCTTCCGGCGGGTCGTCATCACCTGGTACGTCGCGATCGTCACCGGGCGGATCTCCTTGCGGGCACCGGAGTACTCGCCGATCTCGTCCTCGGTCAGGGTCGTCCGGCGCAACAGTTCGTCCTTCCACTGCCGGGCGGACACCGTGTTCGTGACCAGGATCAGTGTGGTCGCGGACGCTTGTGCCATCGCGGCGGCGCCGACGATCGTCTTGCCGGCACCACAGGGCAGTACGACAACGCCTGAGCCACCGTGCCAGAACGAGTCCGTGGCCTGCTCCTGGTACGGGCGCAGGTCCCAGCCGTCCTTCACCAGGTCGATCTGGTGCGCCTCACCGTCGACGTACCCGGCGAGGTCCTCGGCGGGCCAGCCGATCTTCAGCAGGGTCTGCTTGAGGTGGCCGCGCTCCGACGGGTGCACCACGACGGTGTCGTCGTCGAGCCGCGCGCCCAGCATCGGCTTGACCTTGTTGCTGCGCAGCACCTCCTCCAGCACCGGCCGGTCGGTCGTCACCAGCACCAGCCCGTGCTGCGGGTGCTTCTCCAGCCGCAGCCGCCCGTAGCGATCCAGGGTCTCGGCAATGTCGACGAGCAGCGAGTGCGGGACCGGGTAGCGGCTGTAGCGCAGCAGCACGTCGATCACCTGCTCCGCGTCGTGACCGGCGGCCCGTGCGTTCCACAGGCCGAGCGGCGTCAGCCGGTACGTGTGCACATGCTCCGGCGCCCGCTCCAGCTCCGCGAACGGCGCAATGGCCTTCCGGCACTCGTTGGCATCCGCGTGCGCCGTCTCCAGCAACAAGGTCTTGTCCGACTGCACGATCAACGGACCGTCTGTCACCAACAACTCCAATCCTCGCCCCGACCCTCCATTGTGCCTGAGCGGTTCAACTCACAAGATCAGTGACGGCTTCCAACGGAGGCATCTGTTACTCCACGGGACGGGCGGCGGAGATGCGGTGCAGGGCGTACGTGCGGGGCGCTTCGGTCGTGTCGTCGTACGCCGTGAGCCAGCCGTCGGCGACCCGGGCCGGTTCGACGATGCGTTCGGAGGAGTGGCCGTTGTGGTCCACGTACGCGATCCACGTACGGGTGTGGGCCTCGACGGCGTTGGTGAGTACGGCGATGGTCTCCGCGGGTGCGGCCGGCGCGACCAGGCCCTCGTCGCCCGGGCGTTCCGCGGCGATGCGGTCGCCGGCGCGAACCTTCTCGATCACCGCCTTGACCTGATCGTCGGTCAGGTCGAACGCACTCTCGTTGAAGTCCCGGCTGGTACGTCGGCGCGCCGCCTCGCCCCGCCGCGGCGCACCGGTCACATGCAGCGCACCGTCGAACGTCTCCGCCAGCGGTGCAAGTCCCGCGTCCCGCAGCCGGCTCAGCACCACGTCCGGCGGCGACGGCGACACCACGACGGTCGGCGCCAACCGGCGGAAGCGCACACCGGGCAGGTTCGAGCTGAGGAGCTGTGTCAGTACGTTCTCGTCGTCACACCGCAAATACGTCGACGCAGTCCCGATGCGCAGTACGCCGTGTCGCCGCGCCACGTCGTCGACGAGGTACGCCAGCGGCTGCGGCACCGGCGTACGAGAATGCTCCGCCAACCACGTGTGCAACTGCTCCGCAGTACGCCCCAGGTCGAAAGCGCGTCGCACCGAGCTCTCACTGAACCGATAGACCCCAGCGCCACCGTCAGACTCCACATCAGCCATGGCGGACAGCTCGTCCTGCACAGCCCGCACCAGCGGTCCAGGAGCGATCGCAGTGAGGTCAGCCTGCAGCAGGAACTCCGACACCGGCTCCGGCATCAGCGGGCTGATCGCCTCGGCCAGCTCATCCGCCGTGGGCTCAGGACCCAGTAACGGCTGCGCGTGCTTCGCCAGCGATCCCAGACCGGTCAGCCCCAGCAGGGCGGCCTCTGTCACGCTCCACTCGACCAGCTCGTCCCGGAACTGCCCGCCGCGCCGCGGGCGATGCCACGCCACCCAGGTCACCACAGTCGCCGGAGCGGGCGCCGTACCAGGGCCGGCCTCGGCCAGCGCCTGCAACGCCAGCACCCGGATCTCCGGCGCGAGCAACCGCTCCAGGTCCGGTGCGAGCGCGTTGATCAGCCGCTCGCGCGCAGCAGCAGTACTGCCGGTGCTGTCGCGACGGCCGATCAGTCCGATCGCCCTGAGCCCCGAGAACCACGCCATGACGAGCTGAGCCCACCGGTGTGCGAGGTCCAGCTCCAGCCAGTCGTCGTACGCACTCGTAGGCAGCCACAGCTCACTGGTACCGACCTCCACCGCAGCAACGAGGCCAGCGGCGTACGCCATCTCCAGCACCGCAGCGGCTGTGTGCTCCTCCGCACCGATCTTCCCGGCCAGGCTGCGCAGCTCACGAACCCCGACACCACCTGTACGAAGTACGGGCGGCGGCTCCGTCCCCAGCTGCTCCAGCGTGCGGTCGACCAACCGCACCAGGTCCAGTGCGGCCCCGGCCGCGGCCCGCTCCGCTATCGCAGCGGACACCTTCTTGCCGTCCAGCGGAGGTGGCACCGGACGTGTCGACGCCAGCACGCGTCCACCACGCAGGTGCAGGCCGATCTGCCGTGGCAGTACGACGGTGTTCGGATCCTTGGGTACGACGAGACCGCGGGCCAGCAACCGCTCCACCGGCGTCCGCGCGGAGGCGATCGTGACCGGGCGGTCTGCCTTCTCCACCGAGCCGGTCGGCGGACCCCAGGTCAGTTTGTCGAGCACTGCGCGTGCGTCCGGGCCGGCGTCCTCGATCAGCTTGTCCAGGTCGCCGAAGTGCCGCGTGGTCGTCGGACCGAGCCCGGCAGGCGTCGGACCGAGCAGCTCGTGGACCGCACGGATCGGCCGCAGGTCGTCCTCGGTTCCCCACACCAGCGCGAGGTCCAGCAGCTGGGCGACTCGTGGCTGGACCACGTCCTCGGGCTGACCGACTCCCTGCGCCAATGCCTCCAGGCTGACCGGCTCGGGCAGTGCGGACAACGACTCCAACAGGTCCACACCGAACTCGTCCAGCCGGTTGATGGCGCGCGCAGCCGACGCGTTGCTCGTCGCCCGCGCAGCCAGCTGCCCGGTGTCCGCAGGGATCGGCAGCGCCAGGTCAGGACGCCGGCGGAGCAGCTCACCGAGCGCGGCGTCGCCCCAGCCCCGCAACGCCTCGGCGAGGGTACGGGGGCGGATCGGCTCGGTAGTGCTCATCCTTCCAAAGGTACGGGATCCACCCCAAGCGCGGTCAGGATCCTCGCCACCGTCTCGTCGAGCGTGCTGTCCGGCCCGATCACGGTCTGCTCGACACCGTCCAGTAGGTCGTGCTCGCGGTACCAGTCCTGCATCACGTCCGCACCGAACTCATGGCGCAGCTCACGGGTCGCGTGCCGTACGACGGTCTCCCGGAACGGGATGTCGAAGTAGTAGTGCAGCGTCGTGCCGCGGTGGTCGGACGTGAGCCGCCGGAGCATCTCGCCGTACCGCGCTGAGTCCAGGATGCCCTCGAGCACGACGTCGTATCCGTGGTCGAGGGCGTAGCGGACGTTCAGGTCGATCAGGCCGATGTTCACCCCACCCGGTACGTCGCGTTCACGCAACAGGATCCGGCGGACGTGGTCCTGCTCGACCCAGGCGGTCCCGCGACCGAGGCGATGGCGCAGCGTACGGGCCGTGGTGGTCTTGCCGGAGCCCGAGTTGCCGCGCAGTACGACGAGGCGAGTGCTCGGGCTCCCTGTCACTCAGCTGCTCCGGCGTGGCCGATCCGGTGGAAGCCGACACGCTCGTAGACCGCTGCGACGGCGTCCGACTCAGCTGAGAGCAGTACGAGCTCCACGCCGTTCGCCAGGGCTTGCTCAACGAGCGCTGACGTCACGGCAGCACCCAGGCCACGTCGACGTACGGACGGAAGCGTTGCGACGCCGACGATCTCCGTAGTGGTGCCGACCGGCTGGTGCGTTCCGGTGGCGACCATGCCCTCGTCGGTGAACGCTCCGACCACCACGGACACGCCACGGCGCGCCCGGTCCTGCAGCCCTGCCACCATCTCGTCGGACAGCTCACTGGCCTTGGCGTCGCGTTCAGCCGGACCGGCCTGCCCAACCGCCGTACCGGACTCACCGAACGCCAGGTTGGCCACGGTGCGCGACTGCCTGACCATGTCCTCGTCAGCAGACAGGACCTCGCAGCGCGCGTCAGCTGTGGCAGGACGGAAGTCGTCGCGCTGCAGCACCAGCAACGGGTGCTGTACGACCTCCAGGCCGGCCGCAGCCGCGGCAGCGCCCAGCGAGGGACAGGTCTCAACGACCCATTCGAAGCTCAGTGGGATGTCCAGCTCGGCGCAGCGCTTCCGCACCAGCTCGATGTCGCTCGGCTCGATCGTCACCCCCGCCCCGGGCACAGGGCGCGCGTAGTACGGCCACACCGTCGTACTACGGAACAGGGTGAACGGCCCAACCTGCTCAGCAACCGCATTGGACAGGGGAGCGCTGTGCAGGTACTCGTCAACTGTGGTGATCATCGCGAGCAGTGAACCACCCACAACGGCCAACCCGCCAGCGGAAATGCCAGCGTGGAGTCAGGCGGTGATCTCGATGGAGACCTTGTCGGGGTAGAAGGCAATGTGGTCGCGAATGTCGGCGACTGCTTCGTAGGGCTGCTCGTACGTCCACACGGCGTTCACCGCGTCCGGGAGGAGCGTGTAGTACGAGGCGTCGCCCTTGTACGGGCAGTAGGTCTCGTGGTCGGTGCGCTCGAGCTGCGTCAGGTCGACGTCCGCGCGCGGGATGTACTGCACCGCGGGGTAGTTCGCCTCCTGCAGCGAGAGGGCGTCCCGGGTATCGGCAATCACCCGGTCACCGACCTTCACGACGACGCGGTCCGGGTTCTTCACCACGGTGATCGGATGATCCGGGCCAGGAATCTTCACAGTCTTCTCCGCCATGACCACCCACAACCTCCCGCGCGCGCCGACCATTCCCGGCGATGATCAGGTCATGGAGTTTCGGCAGATCGAGTACTTCGTCACAGTCGCGGAGGTGCTGAACTTCGGCCGCGCCGCCGACCAGCTCGGCATCGGGCAGCCCGGCGTCAGCCAGCAGATCGCCCGTCTCGAACGCGAGCTCGGCGTCCTGCTCTTCGACCGCTCGGCGCGCGCCATCCGCCTGACTGAAGCCGGCCAGCGCTTCCTCCCCGCCGCCCGCGCCGTCCTGACCTCCGTCGAAGCCGCGCGGTCAGCCGCCACCGGCACACCGACCCGAACGCTGCGCCTGGGAACCAGCACCGGTCTGGGAGAACGCCTGGAGACCGTTGTCGCGGAGCTGTCCGCGCAAGGTCTGCACGTTGAGCTCGTCAGTACGTCGAC
>DASSDE010000504.1:0-8403 GCA_035697365.1 Kribbella sp.
CCACAAGCGCTCGACGTCGAGCGGATCCATCAGTTCGTCCTGCCCGGTGGCGCGGGCCAGGTCCCAGCCGTGCAGGACGAGGTCGTCGGAGACCACCTGATCGACGTGCTGCTCGGTCGTCAGCCGCCCGGCCGGGGTATCGGTCTCGGTCAACGCCGCCACCGGATCGTCGAGAACGTCCTCGATCGCGGCCCGCGCCTCCTGGAACGCGGTCAGCGGGTCGCCGGCCGGCTCCAGCTTCCGGGCGACCGGGGGCAGGATCATCGCGTGCATCGCGACGACGTGCTCGACCAGGGCGCGCGCCGTCCACTGCGCACACGGCGACTGGTTCGCCCACTGCTCCGGGCCGACGCCCGCGACCTTCCGCTCGAACGCCTCGGCCCGCCGCCGGTACCGCTCCGCGATCTCACCCATGGGCGCATGGTCCCCCGGATCTACGCGACAACTCAACGAGCTGTACCGCCACGCAGGCAGAACCCGCCTTGTGGAGCTGTTCGAACGTTCGAATTGCTACTTCTGCCTGCGTGCAGATCCACTGGCCCTAAGGTCTCGGCTATGAGGTTCATGCTGCTGCACAAGACCAACGACAACCTGGAGGCCGGCAACCCGCCGGATCCGGAGATCCTCGAGCGCGCGGACGCGGTCCTCGAGGAGATGCGTCAGGCCGGGGTGCTGGTGCTCGGCGAGGGGCTGATGCCGAGCTCCCGCGGCGCGCGCGTGACGTTCCCGACGCCCGGGCAGCCGCGCGTGATCGACGGACCGTTCGCCGAGACCAAGGAACTGGTCGCGGGCGTCTCGATCATCCGCGTCGACAGCCTGGAGGAGGCCGTCAGCTGGGCCCTCCGCTTCGCCGAAGCCGACCCCCACACCCCCATCGACATCCTGGAGATCGCCGGGTAGACCGTCAGGCGAATTACCCGGCAGTGACGCCCTCCTCGGCGGCGACGAGGGAGTCGATCGCGGCGAAGAAGCGGGCGATGCCGGGGAGGTTCGGGCCCTTCTCGCGGGAGGCGGCGAAGTCTTCCGGGGTGGCCCAGTCGACGATGTCGAGCCATTCGTCGTTCGGGAGTTGTACCAGGCGTGCACCGAGGAAACCGGCCCGGTCCGTCTCGAAGTCCTTCAGCATGTCGGCTCGGGCTGCGAGCAACTCCTCGGTGCGCGAAGGCAGTACCCGGAAGCGGGTCAGTTCGACGGTGGTCATGCGGTCCTCTCAGGTGATGTTGGTGGCCGCCCAGCCGGCGATGTCCTCGTGGCGGATCGCGGCGGCCATCAGGTCGGGGAACTTGTCGGGCGTGCAGGCGAACGCAGGGACCCCTAGCTCGGCCAGCGCGGCCGCGTTCTCGGCATCGTACGAGGGGGTCCCCGAGTCCGCGAGCGCCAGCAGGGCAATCACTTGGACGCCGGACTCCACCAACGAACGCGTCCGCCGCAGCATCTCTTCCCGGACGCCGCCCTCGTACAGGTCCGAGATCAGCACCAGTACGGTGTCGGCCGGCTTCGTCACCAGCTCCTCGCAGTACGCGAGCGCGCGGTTGATGTCCGTACCGCCGCCCAACTGGGTCCCGAACAGCACGTCGACGGGGTCCTCCAGCTGGTCGGTCAGGTCCACGACGGCGGTGTCGAAGACGACCAGCGAGGTGCGCAGCGTACGGATCGAGCCGAGCACCGCTCCGAACAGCGACGCGTACACGACGGACTCCGCCATCGAGCCCGACTGGTCGATCGCGAGCACGATGTCGCGCTGCACGCTGTGGTTGCGGCGGGCGTACCCGACGAGGCGGTCCGGGACGATCGTGCCGAGCGCCGGCGAGAAGTGCTTCAGGTTCGCGCGGATCGTCCGGTCCCAGTCGATGTCCGAGTGCCGCGGCCGCGCCGTCCGGCCGGCGCGATCGAGCGCGCCGGTGACTGCCGCGCGGGTGCGTTCCGCGAGCCGGGCCTCGAGCTCGGCGACCACCCGGCCGACCACATCCCGCGCGGTCTGCTTGGTCTCCTCCGGCATCACCTCGTTGAGCGCGAGCAGCGTCGAGACCAGGTGGACGTCGGGCTCGACCGCTCCGAGCAGCTCCGGCTCCATCAGCATCCTGGTGATCCCGAGTCGCTCGACCGCGTCCCGCTGCATCACCTGTACGACAGTGCTCGGGAAGTACTGCCTGATGTCGCCCAGCCAGCGCGCCACCCGCGGCGCCGACGATCCGAGTCCGGCAGCGCGTTGCGTCCCCGAGGACTCGCCGGCGTCGTACAACGCCGCCAACGCAGCGTCCACGGACCGGTCCTCCTTGGACAGCGTCGTTCCGGTCTCCTCCTCGGCCTCCGAACCCAGCACCAACCGCCAGCGACGCAGACGTTCATCACTCATGAGACCCCCAGCAAACGTGCCACGACAGGCAATGCGGTCGCGGCCAGCTCGGCGTCCAGTTCGTTGTCGTCGGCAACCACTGCGGACGAAGGATCGGCGAGCACTCGGGCCCGCGAGCCGATCGATCGCCGTTCCGGCGCCGCGAACGTCCCGAACGTACGCCGCAACAACGGAAGCACCTCCACGAATGCATCGTCCGGAATCGCGCCCAGCCAGCTGTCCACCAACGCCAGCAATCGCTCGTCGTGCACCAGCAACAATCCGCCACCGGCGAGAAATCCCTCGACGTACCCGGCCGCCTCAGCCGTCGGCGTGCCGGGAGACAGCGCCCGTCCCAACCGCAGCGCGATCTCGTGGTCCGGCAGTCGCGATGTGTCCAGCATCAGCCGGGTCAACCGGCCACGGATCATCGGCGGTACGGAGGCTCGATCACTCAACCCCTGCAGGGTGTTCAGCCACTCCGTACGTACTTCCTCGGCAAGCAGCGCGGTCGCGTCCTGCACTCCGTCGATCAGCTCCTGGACGGCGGCGGCCGCATCCGGATCCAGTCCGTGAACGGTCCTCGCGAGACCGGCGCAGACCCGCGACACCATCCGGCCCGCGACCGCGGCGAGCCCGGCGGTGTCAGTTCGGCGTACGTCGCCGTACCGCGAGGCTCGCGCCAGCGCCGGGAGCGCCGCCATCAGATGCCCCACGTCCGCGTCAGCCGCCGCTCGGGTGTCGATCCCTTGCAGCAGGGGCGGGAGCGCGTCCGCGAGGTCGGCGAGCAACGACTTCTCCAGTGCGGCGGTGACATCGGCGAGCGTCGTCGAGTCGGCCGCCTTGAGCATCACGGTCGTCGCGGCACCGAGCACCGTCGTGCCATGGGCGCCGGCGGCGACGAGCTCCACCTCGAGCCCCGGATCCCACGCCAGCCGCCACAGCTCGCGGAACGTGCCCTGCGCCCGCCGCTCGTCGGTCGCCGGCACCCCCCAGTGCACACCGAGAATCCGCAACCTGTGCAGGAGTCTGGACTTCTCCAGGTCGTTCGGCTTCCGCAGATCGAGCTCGACCACCCGCTCGGTCGCGTCTCGCTTCATCCGCAACCGGCGCGCCTGCGCCGCGAAGTCGGCGGCGACCGGCGCCTGCGGCGTCTCACCCGGTACGGACCCGAGCAGCTCACCGACGACTGCCTCGCGCGTCACCAGATCGAGCAGTACGTCGTTTCCGCCGCAGAGCACCGCTCGCGTCGCCTCGGTGACTTCGCTGAGGCCGGCGAGTGGACGTTCACGCAACGCCGCCAGCGTGTCCGCGAGACGAACCGCTTCGATCACGTGTGCGCTGGAGACGGGCAGATCCTCGTCGCGCAGCACCTGCGCCACCTTGGACAGCCAACGGGTGGTGATGTGATCCGGCGCGGTGAACAGGTGGTGGTACCAACCCGGAGACGTGATGCCGGCACCGTACCCACTCGTTGCCGCCAGGCGACCGTGCGTCCAGGGCACCCAGGTGCAGGCGATCTTCCGCTTCGGCAGACCTTTCAGGATGCGTTGGTCATGTGTTGCCGGAGGCAACGGTAGTTCAAGTGCAGGCACGTGCCAGGCGCCGCAGATCACCGCGATCCGCTCGAAACCCTCACGCTGGGCCTTGCGGACAACGGTTCGCATGTACGCCTCGCGCTCGGCTTCACGTCCGGTCGCCTGCTCGCCGCGCCGCAGTTCGCGCATCGCGTCGGCGATCACGGTGAACGGCTCGGCCCCGTCGCGCCGGGACTCGATCACGTCGTCCCACCAGCGCTCCGGGTCGTCGTACCCACCGGCCTCGGCCAGCGTCGCCAGCGGATCCATCGACGCGGAGCGCCCGCCCGCGGACGCGAACTGCTGCGCAGCCGGCAGATCGCAGAACCGTACCGGCACCCCGGCCGCCAGCCCGTACCGGATCGCCTGCCACTCCGGGCTGAACACCGCGAACGGCCAGAACGCCGCCCGGGTCGAATCGTCCATGGCGTACGCGAGCAAGGCGACGGGCGGTTCCATCTCCTCGGACGCGGCCAACTCGACGATCTTGTCGGCCTCCGGGGGCCCCTCGATCAGAACGATGTCCGGCTCGAGGCCGGCCAGCGCAGCCGCGACCGCCCGCGCCGACCCAGGCCCGTGATGCCGGATCCCGAGTAAATGAACGGTCATCCGGAGATCTCTCGGCAGGCCCGGTAGAACGGCGCCCAGTCGTCGCGCTCGCGGACGACGGTCTCCAGGTACTCGGACCAGACCACGCGGTCCGCCGAAGGATCCTTGACGACCGCGCCGAGGATGCCGCCGGCAACGTCCGTCGGCCGCAGTACGCCGTCGCCGAAGTGGGCCGCGAGCGCGAGGCCTCCCGTGACGACGCTGATCGCCTCCGCCGTGGAGAGCGTCCCGGACGGCGACTTGACCGCGGTCCGGCCGTCCTCGGTCCGGCCGGAGCGGAGCTCGCGGAAGATCGTCACCACTCGGCGAATCTCGTCCAGCGCGTCGTCCGGCTGCGGCAGCTCGAGCGCCGAGCCGAGCTGCGCGACCCGGCGGGACACGATCTCCACCTCGTCCGCGGCGGAATCGGGCAGCGGCAGCACGACGGTGTTGAACCGCCGGCGCAGTGCGCTGGACAGCTCGTTGATGCCCTTGTCCCGATCGTTGGCGGTGGCAATAACGTTGAATCCCTTACGAGCCTGGACCTCCGTGGCCAGCTCGGCGATCGGCAGCGTCTTCTCGGACAGGATCGTGATCAGCGCATCCTGGACGTCGGACGGCATCCGGGTCAGCTCTTCGATCCGCGCGATCTTCGCCTCGGCCATCGCGCGCTGCACCGGACTCGGCACCAGCGCCGCCTCACTGGGGCCTTGGGCAATCAACTGGGCATAGTTCCAGCCGTACCGGATCGCTTCCTCGGCGGTGCCGGCGGTTCCCTGCACGAGCAGCGTGGAGTCGCCGCTGATCGCGGCCGCGAGGTGCTCGCTGACCCAGGTCTTCGCAGTACCCGGTACGCCGAGCAGCAGCAGCGCGCGATCCGTCGCGAGGGTGGCGACCGCGACCTCGATCAGCCGGCGCGGACCGACGTACTTCGGTGAGACCTCGGTGTCGCCCGCCTTGCCGCCGAGCAGGTACGTGACGACCGCGCTGGGCGACATCCGCCAGGCAGGTGGGCGCGGCTTGTCATCGCTCGCCTGGAGCGCCTGCAACTCCTCGGCGTACTCGACCTCCGCGTGTGGGCGCAGTACCTCATTCATGAAAGCTCCTCGTACATTTCACGGCGGAAGGTCAGGGTCTCCACGAGCCGGCGGCGCCACGTGTCCTCGTCGCCGGTGGGTTCGCGGGTGATGGGGTGATCGAGTACGTCGGGTGGTACGGCGCGGGCCGCGATACTGGCGAGGCGGGCCCACGCGCGCTGGGTGCCGACCTTGGCAAGCTGGTCGAGGATCATCGTGCCCAGTGATGCCGGCCACGGTACGGTCAGCCCACCGACCACCTCCGCGACGTCAACCGTCTTGCGCAGGACGTCAACGGCGCCCGCCCACTCCTCGGGCGGCAACAACCTGAGCAACTCCGCGGGGCTGCGGCTCCCGGTGTTGGCGTTCGTCCGCAGCAACTCCCGTGCCCAGCGCGTCGCGCCGTCGGTCGCACCTTCGCGGATCGCTGCCTCGGTCCAGGCCGACTGCAGCACTTCGGGTGCGCAGCCCTCGACGGGCGTGTCGAGCCAGCTGAGATCCATTGCCTGCAAGGGTGTGTTCGCGACGATCTGATGGAACCACCAGGCCCGCTTGCCGATGCCGTCCGGGTTCTGCGAGTCGAGGCCGTCGCGTTCCATCGACCTCGTGAGGCTGCGCGGCAGATCCACCGCCAGCACGCCTTGTGCCGCAACGAGATGCGCGTGCAGGCGCTCTGTCATCCGTTGGCCGTACTGCGATCCCGGCAGCCGCGCGAGCAGTCGCGCCGCAACGCGCCGTACCTCACGGGAACGATCGTCCAAAGCGGACTCCAGGAACTCCTCGTCCGGCAAGGACAGCCCGTCCGTCAGGAGGCCGAGGAAGTCGGCACGCGTGGCGGCGGACTCGGTCGGCCAGACCTCGGCGAGCTCTTCCCGGGCCGCAGCGGGATCCTGACCGCGGAGCTGACGCAGCCAGGTCCGGCGCTGGACCGCGGTGCCGTGAGTCCACCAGTGCGAATCGTTGCTCTCGGCAAGCGCAGCGTGCAGGAATCGCCATTCAGGGTTGAGATCCGCAAGCCACCGCGCCCGCCGGCCGGCCGCGGCGATCACCAGCGGCCGGTACTCGGCACGATTGCGCGCGTAGTCAGCCAGCGCGGGCAGATGCTCGGGCGGCACGCCCCACCCGTTCGCGTCCGCTGCGCGCAACCACTCACCGAGAGCGGTGGTCTGGAAGCCTCCGAGCATCGCGACCAACCGTCGCACCGCAGCAGGCCGCGGCAACGGCCGGTCGACGCCGCCCGCGGCCTCGAGCGGCACAAGGTCCTGCAACGGCTGGCGCCCGGCCCGCTTGTAGATGGTCGCGAGCGCGGCCGCGTCCAGCAGACCGCCGGCGCCCAAGCGCTCCCGTACGTTCTCCGGTAGGTCGTTGAAGTCCGCGGGTCGTCTGTCGGTCCCCAGCAGCACCGAGCTGACCAGCCCGTCCCAGCCCTTCACAGCAGCACCGGCCGATCGTCGCGCCAGCACGTCATGGGGCGGAGGCCGGCGCGATTCCATTCTGCGGCGACGGTGATCGGGTCGCCGGCCGAGACCGCGAGGAGCTTGAGCGGATCCCAGCCGGGCAGGATCTCCAGGCCGTCGCCCGCCTCGTCTACCAGGGCCCAGCCGTCACCGTGGCGCGCAGGACGTACGTCCTGGAGTACCAGCGGCCAGCGCTCGTTCCACGGGTCGGCGGCGAGCGATTCGACGTACGACGCCAGCGCCCGGCGCACTGTGAGCCCGGCGGGACGGGGTGCGGGCGTACGCGGATCGGACTGGGTCAGCAGCGCGCGCATCGGGAGCGCCCCGGGGTAGAACGACAGCGCTCCGGGTACGTACTCGCCGGGTCGTGCCGGCAACGGATCCAACTGCCGGCCGCCCGCGGCGAACGTGAGGATCAGCCCGATCCGCCCGGTAGTTGCCCCGCGCAACCACACTCGGCGTACCGTGAGGCGGTCATCCGGTTCGATCACGCGGCCGAGCAGCAGCCAGTCGTCCTCGACCTTCTCGCCCTCGACGAGCACGCGGGCGGTCTCGGTCGGCCAGCCGATCCGGGTCTGCACGGTGTCGGCAAGCGACGGTGGAAGGTCTTTGAGGCGGGCGTGCGCGGCGACCACCAGGTGGATGAGCGAGAGTTCCTCGAGGAGCTCACCCGGCCAGCCGTGGCCGCGTCCGACAACACCTGCCGCCCGGCGTACCGCACCTGCCACGCCGGGCGCCTGTGCGTCGACCATGCGCGCGGCGAGCCGGTTCAGTTCGCCGTACGCCCGCTGGTCGAATCCGCCGAGCCCCTGGCGTACCTGATCGTCGAGCCACCCGGCGAGCTCCGCCAGGCCGGCCGACACCCGATCCGCACGCCGCGCAGCCCGCTCCTGCGCGGCCACCGGGTCGGCCACCTCACCCGGCTTCCGCTCCGGACGGTCGGCCCGGTCAGCCCGCTCGACTCGCTGGTCGAGCCAGGTCTTGACCCAGTCCGGCTCGTCGGCGTTCGCGAGCTCGCCCTGCGCGGACCGCAGCATGATCCCGAGCGCGTGCTTGCACGGGAACTTCCGTGACGGACAGGAGCACTTGTACGCCGGGCCGCTCAGCTCCACGGCAGTCTGGTACGGCTGCTTGCCACTCCCCTGGCACAAACCCCAGACAGCCCGCTCCGAAGCCCCCGTACCCGACCACTTCTCCCCCCGAGCCAGCCCCTGCCCAGCCTTGGCAGACGCAGCATCAGACGCCAGCCCCAGCACCTGCTCCACGTCCCACAACCCCACACCACTCCTAACCACGAACCCACCCAAAGCATGCCACCCACCCCCGACAGGATCCCCCACCCACCACACACACCCCACCAATCACCACCT
>DASSDE010000505.1:0-2613 GCA_035697365.1 Kribbella sp.
CCGTTCAAGTACGACGTGAAGAGCATGACCAACGCGCAGATGACGCTGGTCAAGAACGACAAGGGCCTGTTCGCGGACAAGATCGGCTTCGACAAGGTCGTCCTGTACAACGGTGAGACCTCGGACGTCACGCCGGTCGTGCTGAACAAGGACGTCGACTACGCCACCCACGGTTTCGCGGTGGCCACCGAGAAGACCCTGCTGGGCAGCGGCTTCCGGATCCTGCGGCCGCCGGTGTACTCGGGACCGGCGCTGGTGTTCAACTACACAGCGCACCCGGAGCTCTCGGACCCGCGGGTCCGGCAGGCGATCGCGTACGTCCTGGACCGGGCCGAGAACGGCACTGTCGCGCTCGGCGACTCGGGCAAACCGTGCAAGTTCATGGCCGGTTTCTCCGACATCCTGGTGCCCGACTGGGTCTCGGACGCGGACCAGAAGAAGCTCCAGGCCTACGACAAGGACGAGGCCAAGGCCACGTCACTGCTGCAGGCTGCGGGCTGGAAGAAGACCGGCGGCAAGTGGATGCTGCCGAACGGCAAGCCGGCCGCGTACGACATCAAGTTCCCGACCGAGTTCGCGGACTGGAACCCGGCCGCCACCAACGCGGCCGACCAGCTGAACAAGTTCGGCTTCAACATCACCAAGCGGGGCATCACCTTCACCCAGCTGAACCCCGACGTGCTGACCGGCAAGTTCGACTTCGCGATCCAGACCTGGGGCGCGTCGAACCACCCGCACCCGTACTTCGCCTACGTGCAGGACCTGTACACGTTCAACTACGTGGTCGCGGCGAACCAGGGCGGCAAGGGGATGAACTTCCCGCTCAAGCAGACCACCTCGGCCGGTCCGATCGACCTGAAGTCCGTGGTGGACAAGTCCGCGCAGGGCCTGAACCTCGACGAGCAGAAGAAGAACGTCACCGCCGCGGCGCTGGCCTTCAACGAACTGCTGCCGATCATTCCGCTCTGGGAGCGCTACGGGAACAACCCCGCGCTCGAGGGCAAGCGGGTGGCGAAGTTCCCGGCCGACGACGACCCGATCCTGAAGAACGCTCCGTACGCGGACAACTTCGTGATCATGTACATGTACCAGGGCAAGGTCGCGCCGGTTTAACAACTGGCGTACTGACCCGATTGTTTGGTTGGGTCGGCCGGGTGATCAGCATTCGCGAGATCGACCCGGCCGACCTGGCCCTGTTCGACGAGTGGTACGACGCCCTCCGGGCCGGCGCGGTCGCCGGGCGGGTGGCGCCGTTGGTGGCCGCCCGGGAGGCCCTCGGGTACTCGCTGCGCAATCCCGGCCCGTTGAAGACCCGGATCGCGGTCGGAGCGTTCGAGGACGACCGGGTGCTCGGCGCGATGCTCTTCGAGTACCGGCTGGCCGACAACCTCGACGCGATCGAGGTCGAGATCGACGTACCGCCCGCGCATCGGCGGCGGGGGATCGGCACCGCGCTGTGGCAGTGGGCCGTCACCCGGTCCGCACAGCTCGGCAGAACGATCGTGCAGGCGGAGCTCGCCGTCCCGGCGGATCCTGCGCCCGGTGCGGCCTTTGCGGAGCGGCTCGGGTTCCAGGTGGAGCATGTCGAGGACCACCTGGTCGTGCCGCTGCCGTACGACGAGCTGCGGCTCGAGGAGCTGCGGTCGGAGGCGGGGCGTCTGAACGGGTACCGGCTGACGTCGTGGGCGGGGTTGTGCCCGCCGGAGCATCAGCAGGCGTACGCGGATCTGCACACCGCGATGGACCTGGACGTGCCGACCGGCGGCATGACGCGCGAGGTCGTGCCGTGGACCGTCGAGAAGCTCGAGGCGAGCGAGGCGCGGATCGACCGGACCCACCTTGCCCTCGTGACGATGGCGCACACACTCGACGATCAACCGGCCGGCTACACGCTGATCTACCTGTCGCGGGGCGACGTCGAGAACGCTCAGCAGGACGACACGCTCGTACTGCGTGAGCATCGCGGCCACAACCTCGGTACGTTCCTGAAGCTCGCGAACCTGGAGCAGTTGGCGAAACACCGTACGACGCAACGCTTCCTGCACACCTGGACGGCGCTGACGAACGCCCCGATGCGCAAGGTCAACGCCCGCTTCGGCTTCCGTGCCGTCGAACAGAACCGCGAAGTCGAGCTCAAGATTCCGTTGCTGCGTCCCGCTGCGCGCGGGCTGATCCTCGACGAGGAGAATCGCGTGTTGCTGGTCCGGTTCGAGTTCGCCGACGGGCCGCTGTGGACGACACCTGGTGGCGGACTGGAGGCCGGCGAGACGATCCTCGAGGGTCTCCGCCGCGAGCTCGTCGAGGAGGTCGGGTTGTCGGGCTTCGCCGACCCGCCGCACGTCTGGCACGAGGAAATGGTTGCCGAGGGCCACGCCACTGGCTACGACGGCGTCCTCAACGACACTTTCCTGATCCGTACCAAGCACTTCACGCCCGCCGGCTCCCTCAGCGCGGAGGAACTGCGCGCCGAAAACGTCCATGCCCTCCGTTGGTGGACCCGGGACGAACTAGCCGCGTACGACGGCCGCCTCGGCCCCCGCAACCTCCCCGCCCTGCTCGACCGCCTACTGGCCGGCGGCCCACCCACCACACCGATCCAGCTGGACGTCTGAT
>DASSDE010000506.1:0-2267 GCA_035697365.1 Kribbella sp.
GCGCCGCTCGAGCTGAACATCACCTCGGCGGCGGACTACCCGAACAAGTTCGCCACCGCGGTCGCCGGTGACACGCTGGGCGACCTGTTCAACGTCGACGGCGGGTTCGCGTACCTGCCGCAGTTCCTGGAGGCGCGGGCGCAGGACCTGACCGAGTTCCTGTCCGGGGACGCGATCCTGGAGTACCCGTTCCTCGCGAACGCGCCGCAGGCGTCCTGGCGCGGCTGTGTGTACTCCGGCGGGATCCGGGCCGTGCCGATCCAGCGTGGTGTGATGTCGTCGAACACGCTGCTGGCCCGGCAGGACCTGCTCGACAAGCTCGGCGTCGGGCTCGAGAACCCGACCGTCGCGGACCTGCAGAAGGTGGCGAAGGCGGTCACCGACGGGAAGAAGAACCGGTGGGGCTTCGCGGTGCCACCGACCGCCGTGGTGAGCGCGATGCTCGGCCTGCCGAACGGGTGGGAGGTGCGCGACGGCAAGCTCGTGCACAGCCGGGAGACGCCGGAACACAAGGAGATGCTGGCGATCACCCGGCAGATGCAGAAGGACGGCGTGATCCACCCGGACGGGATCGCGAAGGCGAACCAGAAGGTCTGGTTCACGCAGGGCTCCGCGGTGATGACGCAGGACACGTACTCGTCGGTGCAGAGCTTCTACCGGCGGGCCACGGACCAGGCGTTCGACATCTCGATCCCGATCCCGATCGCCGACGGCGGCAAGGTCGGGCGGGTGCTGCTCGGGTCGCCGAACAACTCGATCGCGGCGATCCGGCCGAGTTCACCGGAGCGGACGAAGGCGCTGCTGCGGGTGCTGAACTGGTTCGCGGCGCCGTTCGGGACCGAGGAGTACCTGTTCCGGAAGTTCGGTCTGCCAGGGCGGCATTACACGCTGAACGGGACGGATCCGCAGCTGACCAAGGACGGCAGCAGTGAGGTGTGCCTCGGGGAGTTCCCGATCCAGTACCTCGCGGACGGGCCGTACCCGGCGTACTTCCCGGGGCATCCGGATGCTGTCGACACGGCGTACAACCATTTCAAGGCGGTGCTGCCGACGGCGATCCTGTCGCCGACGTACGGTCTCTACTCGCCGACCCAGTCCACCAAGGGCAAGGTCCTCGACACCCGGATGGACGCCCTCACCAAGGACATCCAACTGGGCCGCAAACCCCTGAACGCCTGGGACGAAGCCGTCGCCGACTACCGAAAATCCGGCGCCGACGCCATCCGCGACGAACTAGAACAAGCCCTAGCCATCAAAGGCGACAAGTAGCTGACCGTGTGCACCGCCTACTCAGGCGGTGCACACGGCAACTACTACTTACATCTGAGGGAATCGAGGTCGGGTGCCTGGCCCATGGCGGTGTTGCCGGCGTCGTTGGGGTGTAGGCCGTCTCCGCCGTCGTATGCGGCCGCGAGTCGTGAGGGATCGGCCGGATCGCGGGTTGCCGCGTCGAAGTCGGCGACCCCGTCGAACTCGTGGCTCGACCGGATGAACGTGTTGACTGCCTGCCGCACCGCCTCCTTCTCCGGCGTGTACACGAACGAGCTCCCCATCGGCGTCAACGTCCCACCCACGATGCACCGCCCGGACGCATGCACCCGAGCGATCAGCTGCCGGTACCCGGCGATCAGCTCGTCTGTCGTAGCGCCGGCATAGATGTCGTTGATCCCCTCCAGCACCAGCACCGTCCGTACGCCCGGCTTGGTCAGCACGTCCTTGTCCAGCCGAGCCAGCGCGCTCGCACCCGCACTCCCCGCCTTGGCGACCCCACCGAGCACCCGGTTCCCCGAGATCCCCTCGTTGGAGATCGCCAGCCGCCGCGGCTCCGGCAGCTCCGCGTACCGGTCGGCGAGCACGTCCGGCCACCGCCGGTTCGTGTCGATCGTCGTACCGACCGACGACGTGATCGAGTCGCCCAACGTCGCCACCGTCCCCACCTGCTCCGGCGCGTCGACGATCGCCGCGTTGACGAAGTACCACGCCGACGACTCCGTCTGGTACGTCGCACTCGACTCGTCGGCCGCGTGATCACCCGATGTCGACTTGTAGCTGTGCTGCATCGCGCGGTTGTGCGCGGTGATCACACCCGTCGTCCCGACCACGTGCAGACTCACCGTCAGACTGGCCAGCGCCGGCACCGGACCCGGCAACGGATCGCTGATCGCCATCGCGCCCGGCGGGATCGTCACCGCCGTACTCCCACCGAACGTCAACCGCCGGCTCGACCCTGGCACCACACTCGCACCGCTGTCCTGCCGCCCGACGTA
>DASSDE010000507.1:0-3512 GCA_035697365.1 Kribbella sp.
GTCTACTCGCTGCCGCTGCCCGGCGGCGCGAAGATCAAGGGGCCGTCGTACACGGTCACGGTCGAGTTCGCCGACGTACTGGACCTGGTTCCGAAGTCGTCGGTCAAGGTCGACGACGTCACCGTCGGCACCGTGCAGAAGGTCTGGCTGGACGGGTACGTCGCGAAGGTACGGATCAAGCTGCCGAAGAGCCTCGCGCTGCCGGACAACACGCACGCCACGATCCGCCAGACCAGCCTGCTCGGTGAGAAGTTCGTGTCGCTGTCGCGGCCGACCGGGTCCGAGCAACCGCGCGGCAAGCTCGACAACGGCGAGCTGATCCCGCTGTCCCGGACGACCAGCAACGTCGAGGTCGAGGAAGTCCTGTCCGCGCTCTCGCTGCTGCTGAACGGCGGCGGCGTCGCCCAGTTGCAGATCATCACCCAGGAGCTGAACAAGGCCCTGACCGGGAACGAGCCGGCGATCCGCAGCGTGCTGACCCAGCTGAACATCTTCGTCGGGACGCTGGACAAGAACAAGGCGCGGATCATCACCGCGATCAAGTCGGTGGACGCGCTGGCCAAGAAGCTGAACGCGCAGAAGGCGACGCTGGCGACCGCGATCGACTCGCTGCCGAAGTCGATCAAGACGCTCGACCAGCAGCGCGCCGCACTGGTCAAGACGCTGCAGGCGCTGGCCACACTGGGCAACACCGCGACCCGGGTGATCACGTCGGCGCAGAAGGACCTGGTCGCGAACCTGCAGTCGCTCTACCCGATCCTGACCAAGCTGGCCGAGGCGGGCGCGAACCTGCCGAAGTCGCTCGAACTGCTGTTCACCTACCCGTTCCCGGACCAGGCCGCCAAGGCCGCGAAGGGCGACTTCACCAACCTCGGGATCACGTTGGACGTGAACACCCAGACGGCACTCAAGAGCCTGCTGAACCTGAACCTGCCGACGGTCGGCCCGACCGCGCTGCCGACCGGCCGGATCAGCCTCCCGCTGCACCTGCCGACCCAGCCGGCCAAAAGCGGGGCAGTGCCGCCGCTGCCGGTCCCGACCTCGACCGCGACGAGCTGCATTTCGCTGCTCGGGCTGCCGGTCTGCACACCGCAGCTGAAGCGTTCGGGGCTCGATCCCGACCTGGCCCGCGCACTGATGCCGGGGGCGGTCGGATGATCACCAGAGCGGTCCGGATCCAGCTGATGGTGTTCCTGCTGATCACCGTCGTCGGCGTCGCGTTCGTCGGCGCGCGGTACGCCCAGGTCGACCGGCTGGTGGTGGACAAGGACTACACGGTCAGCGCCAGCTTCGCGGAGTCCGGCGGCATCTTCTCCGGCGCCGAGGTGACGTACCGCGGCCAGCCGGTCGGCCGGGTCGGTGACCTGAAGCTGCTGCCCGACGGCGTCGACGTGAATCTCGACATCGAGAAGAAGTTCAAGATCCCGAACGACCTGATCGCGGTGGTCGCGGACCGGTCCGCGATCGGCGAGCAGTACGTCGACCTGCAGCCGCGCCGCGACGGCGGGCCGTACCTGCAGGACAACTCCAAGATCGCGCGGAAGGACACCGCGGTCCCGATCGACACCACCGAGCTGCTGCTGAACCTCGACCAGCTGGTGAACTCGGTCGACAAACAGAGCCTGAAGACCACGGTCCGCGAGCTCGGCGAGGCGCTGAAGGGCAAGGGCACCGACCTGCAGAAGATCATCGACAGCTCCGGCAAGCTGATCGACGACGCGGACGCGAACGTGCTGCAGACCATCAAGCTGATCAACGACGGCGACACGGTCCTCGCCACCCAGGTGGCCAGCGGCGACGCGATCAAGACCTGGGCGAAGAACCTGGCGCTGCTGTCGGACACCCTGGTCAGTTCGGACACGAGTCTGCGGACGGTGATCGACCAGGGCTCGCTGGCGTCCACGCAGATCACCGGCCTGATCAAGGACAACAGCGCGGACATCGCGGTGCTGCTCGGCAACCTGCTCACGGTGAGCCAGCTGACCGCGGTCCGGCTGGACGCCGTCGAGCAGTTGATGGTCGTCTACCCGGCGG
The DNA here is from genome assembly GCA_035697365.1 of Kribbella sp. GTDB lineage: Bacteria > Actinomycetota > Actinomycetes > Propionibacteriales > Kribbellaceae > Kribbella. Next base: position 2,035 of record DASSDE010000507.1, read on the forward strand.
TGGCGATGGGCGGGTACGTCGTACCGGCGAAGAACGCGGACGGGCACTACGACGCGCACTTCGGACTGGTTGTCGGGCTCAGCCCGCCGGCCTGCCGGCCTGGGTACGGCGGCACCGACAAGCGGGTTCCGCAGGACCTCGCGAACACCAAGGCGAACGTGAAGGCGGCCTGTACGGCGAGCCCGTCGAGCGGGATCAACGTCCGCGGCTCGCAGAACAAGCCGTCCCCGTCGTCGCGGAACCTGAATCGGACCGGGTACGGGATCGGCTACGACCCGGCGACCGGCCAGGCGGGCGGAACGGCCGGGATGCCGGACATCGTGCTCGGCTCGACCGGCGGACAGCAGGAGCTGCTCGGCAGCGACTCCTGGAAGGCACTCATCCTCGGACCGGTGACCGGCAAGTGAAGGTACGGAAGAACGGCCGGCTGGTGCTGGCCTGGGCGCTCAGCGTGCTGCTCGTGGTGGCACTCGCCGGGCTGACGCTGTCGGTGGTGGCGTTGCGCAAGCAGCGGGCCGACGACTCGCAGCGCGACGGGGCGATGAAGGCGGCGCGGCAGTTGGCGCTGGACTTCACGACGTACGACTACCAGACCTGGGACGCGGACTCGAAGCGGGTCGTCGACGAGTCCACGGGGCAGTTCAAGCAGGAGTTCCAGGCCGGGATCGATGCGGTGAAGACCGACGTGACGACGAACAAGGCGACCTCGAAGGGGGACGTGAAGGAGGCCGGCGTGGTGTCGAACGACAAGGACTCCGCGCAGGTGCTGGTGATCGTGAACGCGGTGGTGACCAACACCGCCTCGACCACCGGGACCGAGCGCCGGTACCGGATCAAGCTGGACATGGTCCGCGAGCAGGACCGCTGGCTGACCGCCGACCTTCAGGTGGTGGGCTGATGCCCGGTCCCAGCGGCAGCCCCCGCAATCGCCCCCGGATCGCCGGCCAGCGCCGGACCGCCAAACCGGAGACCCCGGACGAGCTCAGCGAGATCGAGACCGCCGAGTCCGAGACCGCCGAGTCCGAGGCCGTCGAGACCGACGCGGTCGCCGAGGAACGTGTCCAAGACGCTGTGACCCCGGCCACAACGAAGGCATCCAAGGGCGTACCCAAGCCCTCGTCTACGCCGGTTTCGGCTACGGACAGTAAGCGCGGATCGGGCAATCTGCTGACCGCGGCCCTTGCGGTCGTCGTGATCCTGACGCTGACCGTGGCCGCGGTGCTCGGCGTCAAGGCCTGGCACGGCAAGCAGGCCGAGGACGCCCGCGACCAGGCGTCGGTGGCCGGCCGGAAGGCGGCCGAGACCGCGCTCAGCTACGACTACCGTGACCTGGACAAAAGCTTCGGCGCGGCGCGGGCGACGATGACCCCGGACTTCGCCGCCAAGTTCGACGCGACCGCGAAGGTGGCCGGCGAGTTGGCCACCAAGACCAAGGCCACCGTGAAGGCGGACGTCCGCGAGGTCGCGGTCCGCGACGG
>DASSDE010000508.1:0-4636 GCA_035697365.1 Kribbella sp.
TTCCCCCGCTTGCGTCCGAAGATCCGAGGCCCAGAGGCCACCGTTCTTCGGACGCAAGCGGGGTGGATAGGATTTCCGGCATGTCTACGTTGCCTCAGGACGGTTCGGTGCGGCCTATCACCCGCTGGGGTGAGGATGTGATGCACCGGGTCAACCAGCCCGTCACCGACTTCGGGGACGAGCTCCAGACGCTGGTCGCCGACATGGTCGCGACGATGAACGCGGCCGAGGGCGTCGGCCTGGCCGCGAACCAGGTGGGCGTCGACCTGCAGCTGTTCGTGTTCGACTGCCCGGACAAAGAGGGCAAGCACGTCCAGGGCGTGGTCTGCAACCCGACGCTGGAGCTGCCCGAGGGCAAGGACCGCAACCTCGACGAGGGCGACGAGGGCTGCCTGTCGCTGCCCGGAGCCTTCACCAAGTGCGCCCGGCCCGACTATGCGAAGGTCACCGGCGTCGACCAGCACAACAAGCCGGTCAGCTACGAGGGCAACGGCCTGCTGGCCCGCTGCCTGCAGCACGAGACCGATCACACCCAGGGCATGGTCTTCGGTGATCGGCTGTCCCGCAAGTACCGCAAGCGGCTGTTCGCCGAGGCCGAGGAGTTCGCTCCGGACTACCCGGGCGAGTGGCCGGTTGTCCCGATGATCGATCACGATCACGACGACGAGCACGAGGACACCCCCGCGACCTGAGCTACCAGCGGGCGCTCTCCAGGTCGATCGCTTCGGCTGTCTCGGCCGGGGTCTGGTCGGTGGTGTCGAGCCAGAGGCCACGGCGCGGGATCTTGTGCAGGTCGGCCTGGAGAGCGCGAACAGCGTCGGCGAGCGATCCCTCCGGTTCCTGCCAGTCCCGGTACGAGTTGCCGCCGCCGCGCCCGAGCTCGCGGGCCACGATCGACTCCACCGACGGCACGAGCACGACGAGGTACGTCTCGACGCCACGCAGCCGCGCGAACCACCTTTCGACATCCGCGCCCAGAACGATGTCGCTGCACACGAAGTCGAATCCCGCATCGGCGTAGTGCTGTGCGACCAGCGCGCTCGCCTCGTACCGCAACCTCAACTGCCGCAACGCCTCATCCGACGGCTTCGGCGTCATCACCTCGGCCCCCGCAACCACCCCGCGATAGAACACATCCCCATCAACCGTCGCCGCCGGCGGCCCCATCCTCGCCGCAAGCAACGGCGCAACCGTCGACTTCCCAGCCGCCTGCATCCCGGTGATCAGTACGACCTTGTGCATGCCGCCATCAGATCATCGCCGTCCAGCGAATTACGGCCGGGTGGCGTAGAAGGCGACTGCTGCTGATGAGGCTACGTTGAGGGAGTCGACGGCGCCGGACATCGGGATGCGGACGGTGAGGTCGGTCTGGCGGAGGACGTTCGGTTTCAGGCCGTGGCCTTCGGTGCCGAAGATCAGGGCCAGCTTCGCGTCCTTGCGGGCCGCGAGTTCGTCGAGGGTGATCGAGTCGTCGGCGAGCGCCATCGCGGCGGCGACGTACCCGTGGTCCTGGAGCTGTTTCAGGTCGCCCGGCCAGCTGTGCAGGCGCGTCCACGGGACCTGGAAGACGGTGCCCATCGACACCTTGATCGACCGCCGGTACAGCGGATCCGCGCAGGTCGGCGTGACCAGGACGAGCCCGACACCGAGCGCGGCCGCGGCCCGGAATCCGGCACCGACGTTGGTGTGGTCAACGATGTCGTCGAAGATCGCGATTCGCCGTATGTCGGGGGTCAGGAGCTCCGGCAGCGGCACGGCGGCCTGCCGCTTGTACGACGCGAGCGCGCCGCGGTGCACGTGGAACCCAGTGACCTGCTCGGCCAGCTCCTCCGAGACGACGTACACGGGCTTGTCCGGCCACTTGTCCAGCACGTCCTGCAACGAGTCGAGCCAGCGCGGGGCGAGCAGGAACGACCGCGGCTCGTACCCGGCTTCGGCCGCCCGCCGGATCACCTTGTCGCCCTCCGCGATGAACAGCCCGTGCTCCTCCTCGAGCAACCGCCGCAGATTCACCTCCCGCAGCTGCACGTAATCAGCCAGCCGCGCATCCGCCGCGTCCTCAACAACAACCAGCGTCACGCCGACCCCGCCCCGCCACCCCGCACCGCATCCGCCCCAGCGCCACCGCCGGCCGCGATCTGTGCCGCCACTTCCACCACGTTGCCGATGACAACGATCGCGGGGGCGCCGACTCCTTCGGCCTGCATCGCAGCCGCGATGCCGGCCAGGTCGGACGTCACCATCCGCTGTCCGGGAAGGGTGCCGTCGGCAATCGCCGCTGCCGGCGTCTCCGCCGGCCGGCCGCTCTCGATCAGCCGGGTCGCGATCGCGGGCAGGTTCTCGACCGCCATCAGCAGCACCAGCGTCCCGCGCAGCTGCGCCAGGGCGTCCCAGTTCACCAGGGAGTCCGGATGCGACGGCGGGATGTGCCCGGACACCACCGTGAACTCGTGCGTCACCCCGCGATGCGTGACCGGGATCCCCGACACCGCCGGCACCGAGATCGAGCTCGTGATCCCGGGCACCACGGTCCAGGGAACTCCAGCCGCGGCACACGCCAGCGCCTCCTCGAACCCACGGCCGAAGACGTACGGATCGCCGCCCTTCAGCCGTACGACGACCTTCCCCTGCCCGCCGCGTTCGACCAGGATCCGGTTGATCTCCTCCTGCTGGGCCGCCCGCCCGCGGGGCAGCTTCGCCGCGTCGTACAGCTCGACGTCGGGATGCAGTTCGTCCAGCAACTGCTGCGGCGCGAGCCGGTCCGCCACGACCACATCGGCCTCGGCCAGCAACCGCCGGCCGCGGACCGTGATCAGGTCCGGGTCGCCCGGTCCCCCGCCGACCAGATACACCCCCGGCCGCCGGTCGACCTCCCGCGCCGCCAGCTCGCCCGTCCGCAGTCCCTCGAGGATCGAGTCGCGGACAGCTGCCGAGCGGCGGTGGTCGCCGCCGCCGAGAACCCCGATGGTCACGTTGTCGTGCTGCCCGGACGCCGGCGTCCACGCGGTCGCGCGGGACCGGTTGTCGGAGCGTACGCAGAAGATCCGCCGGTCCTCCGCCTCCGCGGACACCTGGTCGTTGACCGCGGCATCATCGGTCGCGACCACCACGTACCAGGCGCCGTCCAGGTCACCCTCGACGTACCCGCGCCGGATCCAGGTCAGCGACTCGTTGCCGAGCAGGCCCTCGATCGTCGGCGTGACCGACGGCGAGATCAGGTCGATCCGCGCGCCGGACTCGAGCAGCCGCGGCAGCCGCCGTTGCGCGACGCCGCCACCGCCGACGACGACCACGCGGCGTCCGTCGAGCACCAGGCCGGACAGGTACTGATGCGTCACGAACTGATCCCCGCGTCCTCGAACGTGGCCATCTCGGCGAGTGCCCGGGCGGCGCAGGTCAGGATCGGGTACGCGAGCACCGCGCCGGTGCCCTCGCCGAGCCGCAGGTCCAGGTCGACGAGCGGCTGCAGGCCGAGCTGCTTGAGCGCGACCGCGTGCCCCGGCTCGGCCGACCGGTGACCCGCGACGCAGTAATCGATCACGGCCGGGTGGAACGCCTGTGCGACGAGCGCCGCAGCGCCCGCGATCACGCCGTCGAGGACGACCGGGACCTTGTTCGCCGCGGCGCCGAGGATGTACCCGGCGAGTGCGGCGTGCTCGAGACCGCCGTACGCCTGCAGGGCCTTGAGCGGCTCGGTTGCCGGTATGTCGTGCAGCGCGAGCGCCTCTCGGACGACGGTGGTCTTGTGTGCGAGCGCCGCGTCGTCGATCCCGGTACCGCGCCCAGTGACCGCGTCGGCCGTGGCGCCGGTGAAGGTGGCGATCAGGGCGGCGGAGGCGGTGGTGTTGGCGATACCCATGTCACCGGTCAGCAGGCAGCGATACCCGTCCTGCACCAGCTTGTCCGCGAGGTCGAACCCGACCGCGAGCGCCTCGAGCGCCTCGTCCTCCGTGAGCGCAGCGGTCTGCGACAGGTCGCGGGTGCCCGGGCGGACCTTCGCGTGCACGATGTCGAGCTGCTCGACCGGGGTCGCGACGCCGACGTCGACCACCCGCACGTCGACGCCGTTGTTCTTCGCGAAGGCGTTCACCGCGGCGCCGTTCGCGGCGAAGTTCGCCAGCATGGCCGCGGTCACCTCCTGCGGCCACGGCGAGACGTTCTGCGCGTGGACGCCGTGGTCGGCGGCGAAGACCGTGACGACCGCGGGCTCTGGTACCGCGGGGGCGCCGGTCATACCGGCGAGCTTCACCGACAGCTCCTCGAGAACGCCGAGGGAGCCGGCCGGCTTGGTCAGCCGTGCCTGCCGCTCGGCGGCCGCCCGCATCGCCGCCTGATCAGCGGCAACGATCCGCTCCAGGTACTCCTCCACCAGATCCTCCGCTCGTAGCTTCCGCACCGATCTTCGCATCCTCGAGTGTGTGCCCCCGGACGAACCGACGATCTGTGGACAGTAATGTCGGGATCACCACACGTCGCTCGATGCTGGAGGTTCACCGATGTCGCTCGATCGTCCCGTCGCACCGGACCCGTACAAGCTGCTCCCCGAGGTCGGCTCGTTCACCGTCACCAGCACCGACGTCGCCGACGGCGAACCGCTCGCCGACGACCACGCCTTCGCCGGCGGCAACACGTCGCC
>DASSDE010000509.1:0-3381 GCA_035697365.1 Kribbella sp.
GTGCCGATCGTCAAGGTGTGCGGCTGGATCGGGCCGCTGCCGAGCTCGGAGATCCGGAACGTGTGGTACCCGACGCCGAGGACGAAGATGCCGAACAGGAAGCCGACGTCCGCGAGTCTGGTGATCAGGAACGCCTTCATCGCGCCGGCCCGGGCGTCGCGCCGCTCCCAGTAGTGGCCGATCAGCAGGTACGAGCAGGCGCCCATCAACTCCCAGCCGATCAGCAGCAGAAAGAGATTGTCCGACACGACCACGGTCACCATCGCCGCGGTGAACAGCGTGACGAGCGTCGTGTACGACGCGATCCGCTCCTGGACGTACCCGATCGAGTAGACCTGCACGCACGCCGAGACCACGCCGACGACAGCGAGCATCAGCACGGTCAGGTTATCGGTGCGGAACTCGTACGAGAACCAGAAGTCCTCGCCGATCCCGGCACCGGCGGCCATGGTCTGCTGTGGGTCCACGCCGTGCAGGAGCGCGGCCGCGAGGACCACGAGAAGCGAGAAGCCGACGCCGACGACCCGCCAGGCAGTCGCGATCACGACGCCTCCTCGCGCGCGGTCCCGGCGAGGCGCTCAGTGTCGCCCTCGGTGTCGCGCTCGGTGTCGCGCTCGGTGTCGGTGTCGCGCTCGACCAGGTCCCGGGCGGCGTCGGCGTCGACGTGACCGTGCGCGCGGAACAGCAGCAGGACGATCGCGAGCCCCAGCCCGATCTCGGCGGCGGCCAGCGTGATCACGAAGACCGCGAGCGTCTGGCCGGTGGACTCGGTCACCCGCCAGGCGTCGAAGGCGACCAGGTTCAGGTTGACGGCGTTCAGCATCAACTCGAACGACATCAGCATCGTGATCACGTTCCGCCGCGCGAGCACGCCGTACACACCGATGCAGAACAGCACCACCGCCAGCAGCAGCGGGAGGACCAACGGCATCGTCAGTCCTCCTTCTTCCGCTGGGACAGGGCGATCGCGCCGATCAGCGCGGCGAGCAGGAGCACCGAGAGCACCTCGAACGGGAGCACCCAGTTCTTGAAGACCTGCGTACCGACGGCCTGCGCCGACCCGTCGGCCACCGGCTTGACCTTCTCATTGCCGAAGGCAAGCACCACGCCGGAGCCGAGGAGCAGGGCGAGGACGAGGGCGACCACGGCGGCGAACGGGCTGCGGCCGGTGGTGAGCTCCGGCAGCGGATTCGTCGGGGCCTTCGTGAGCATCAGGGCGAACAGCACCAGGACGACGATCGCGCCGACGTACACCAGGATCTGGACCAGCGCGACGAACTCGGCCTGCAGCGCCCCGAAACAGCCGGCCACCGCGCCGAGCGCGAGCACCAGCCAGAGCGCGGCGTGCACGATCCGGCGTGAGGTGACGACAAGGACGGCGGCACCGACCGCCACGACGCCGGCGATCGAGAACAGAACGGTCGTCACGCGCCACCCGACCGGTTGTTCTCCTCAGCGGGCTCGGCAGACTCAGCGGGCTCAGCGGGCTCGGCGGTCGGCTCAGGGATCTCGGCGGCCGGGCCGGGGTCGATCGGTTGCGGCGCCGGGACCGTCCACATCCAGTCGCGGAGCCGGTCCTTCTCGTGCGTGAGGTTGCGCAGGTCGGTCTCGGCGTACTCGAACTCCGGCGACCAGAACAGCGCGTCGAACGGGCAGGCCTCGATGCAGATCCCGCAGTACATGCAGAGGCTGAAGTCGATCGCGAACCGGTCCAGGACATTCCGGCTGCGCTCGCGGGCCTGCTCACCGACCGACGGCGCGGTCTCGGTGTGCGAGTCGATGTAGATGCACCAGCTCGGGCACTCGCGGGCGCACAGCATGCAGGAGGTGCAGTTCTCCTCCATCAGCGCGATCACGCCCCGGCTGCGCGGCGGCAGCTCCGGAAGGACGTCCGGATACTGCTCGGTGACAGACCGGCGGCCCAAGGTCCTGGCCGTGACCTTCAGCCCCTCGACCAGTCCCTTACCAGGCAACCCCATGTTCCACCTCCCGTCTGCTTACAGGACACTAGCCGATCTGCCGCTCTCAGAGCTCGCGTTCGAGCCGGGCCGCGACCTGCCGGTAGCGACTGACCGGTACCAGATGAACGCCCTCGAACGCGCCCGAGTCACGAATCTTCAGGATCTGCTCGCAGGCGTGGTCGACCCCGGCGTCCCGATCCTTCTCGACCGCTGACACCAGTTCGCCGGGGATCGTGAGCTGCCGCAGCCCGGACAGGTTGCGCGCCATCTGCGCGGACGCGAGCACCATCACGCCGGCGTACACCGGGATGCCGAGGTCGACCGAGTCGCGCCAGCGCAGCAGCTCGTCGAGGTCGTAGCTGACCTGGACGTACAGGAAGTCGGCCTCGGCCTTCCAGCGCGGGACCGGCCGGAGGCGCGTGGCGGCGCCGACCTGGAACGGCTTGCAGCCCGGGTACGTCGTCTCGCGGGTCTGCTCGATCATCTGCCGTACGGTCAGCTGACTGGTCCGCGCGCCCTCCGCCGGATCGTCGCCGTGCACGAACAGGAACTGCTCGACCCCGTACGCCGCCGCGGTCAGCAGATCGCGCCGGAAACCGAGCAGGTTCCGGTCGCGAGAGTTCAGGCAGGCGATGCCGCGAGCGCCCATCAGCTGCACCTCGTTCGCCACCGCGACGCTGGACACGGTCGCCCGGCCGATGTGGTTGTCCGGGATCAGGAATCCGTCCGCGATCGGGCTGAGCACCCCGATCTGGTGGCGGACCTTCTTCAGGTCCGGACGGGTCGGCGGCTCGACCTCGCAGATCAACTCGAATTCCGGCACGGCTCGGACCCTACAGAAAGTCCGTCCGGCGCAGGCGTGATCTCAGGAATTCCTGCTCGGCCTGGTTGGTGCTGTGGGTCAGCGCGGCCTCGTACGCCGCCTGGGCCTCGGCGTCGCGGCCGAGCTGGGTCAGGAACTCGGCGCGGATCGCGTGGAAGAGGTAGTAGGCGTCGAGCGGCAGGTCGTCGACGAGCGCAAGCGCCGCGGCGGGGCCTTCGACCTCGGCCACGGCGACGGCCCGGTTGAGCGCGACGATCGGCGTCGGGTCCAGCCTGAGCAGGTGGTCGTACAGCTGAAGGATCTGCGGCCAGTCGGTCGCGTCGGCGGTCGCGGCGTCGGCGTGAACGGCGTTGATCGCGGCCTGGAGCTGGTACGGGCCGGGGTGATTGCGGCGCAGACACCGGCGTACCAAGTCATGGCCCTCCTCGATCAGGGCGCGATCCCACAGCGCGCGGTCCTGGTCGCGGAGCCGGATCAGCATGCCGTCGGGCGCGACGCGGGCCGGGCGACGGGAGTGCTGCAGGAGCATCAACGCGAGGAGCCCGACGGCTTCCGGCTCATCCGGCATCAACTCGACCAGGAGGCGGCCTAGCCTCA
>DASSDE010000510.1:0-11506 GCA_035697365.1 Kribbella sp.
GAGGAACAGGAACGAGATGTAGGTGAGGATGCCGAGCAGTACCGACCGGAGCACCGCCAGCGGCTGCCAGCCGATCGTCTGCACCAGCACGCTGAAGATGACGAAGCCGATGATCCCGAGGCCGGCCAGCAGCGACAGCAGATTGGACAGCCGGCGGCGCTCCCGGCGCAGCATCGTGACGCCGTTGATCACCAGGAACACGGCGAGCACCGCGATCGCCACCGGAATCGCGACCACGATCGCGACCACCAGGAACCGGCCCGCGTCCTGATTGATCGCCGCCACCGTGAAGACCAGTCCGAGCCCGGCGAACATCAGCGCGAGCACCAGGAAGATCGCGTTCTTGAACAGCCTCCGGTCGTGCAGGAAGCTGACGCCGAAGACCAGGAACCAGAAGGCGGCAATACCGAAACAGATGAGCATCGCGCGCCATCCAACACCAGTCACCGGCCACCTGCCGGACGCCGGGCCGTCGGAGATCAGAATGTGCGACAGTTCGGTGCGGGACGGGATCGGCGGAAGGGGCACGGAATGACCACGAACTGGGCGGGCAACGTCGAGTTTGCGAGCGAGCTGCAGCGGCCGCGGACGGTCGAGGAACTGCAGGAGGTGGTCGCGGGCGCGGAGAATGTGCGCGTGCTCGGCACCGGGCACTCGTTCAACCGGATCGCCGACAGTGCCGGCGTACTGGTCAACGTGCAGAGCCTGCCGAAGGTCGTCGACGTCGGTGAGCCCGGTGTGCAGAGTGTGACGGTCTCGGCCGGTCTCCGGTACGGCGAGGTGACGGCCGCCCTCCAGGCGCAGGGCCTCGCGCTGCACAACCTCGGGTCGCTGCCGCACATCTCGGTCGCCGGCGCCTGCGCGACCGGTACGCACGGCTCGGGAGACAAAAACAGCACGCTGGCCTCCGCGGTCAGTGCGATCACCTTCGTCGACGCGACCGGAGAGCTCGTCACGTTGACGCGCGACGACCCGGACTTCGGCGGGTCGGTCGTCTCGCTCGGTGCGCTCGGTATCGCTGTCAGCCTGACCCTCGACGTACAGCCGACGTACCAGATCAGCCAGGTCGTGTACGACGGGTTGCCGGTGGACCGTCTGCGGTCGGACTTCGCGGACGTGATGGGCAGCGCGTACAGCGTGAGTGCGTTCACCGACTGGGTGGACCCGGACGTGATGGTGTGGCGCAAGCGCCGCGAGCTGACCACCCCGGACCCGGAGTGGCTGGGCGCGAAGCTCGCGGACGGGCCGCGGCACCCGATCAAGGTGATGCCGGCCGACTACGCGACCCAGCAGGGCGGGGTGCCCGGGCCGTGGAACGAGCGGCTGCCGCACTTCCGGCTGGAGTTCACGCCGAGCAACGGCGACGAACTGCAGTCGGAGTACTTCGTACCGCGGGAACGGGCCGCGGAGGCGATCGACGTACTGCGCGGGCTGGGCCAGACCTTCGCGCCGGTGATCCAGGTGTCGGAGGTCCGGACGATCGCTGCCGACGACCAGTGGCTGAGCCCGAGCCAGGGCCGCGACACGGTCGCTCTGCACTTCACCTGGATCCAGGACGAGTCGGCGGTCCGGCCGGTCGTCGCCGAGCTGGAGGAACGGCTCGCGCCGTTGGACGTCCGTCCGCACTGGGGCAAGGTGTTCGCCGCCGACGCGGCCACGCTGGCCCAGCGCTACCCGAAGGCCAAGGACTTCATTGCACTGGCCACCAAATACGACCCCACCGCCAAGTTCCGCAACCCCTACCTCGACACCTTCCTGCCCCTTTAGGCGTGGCTGCGGGGCCGGAAGGGGTTGCGGCCGTCGTAGTCGCCGACGTACTCGGTGGGGATCGCGGGCTCGCCGCGGCTCAGCTGGTTCGCGGAACGGGGGAGTTCGTAGCGGACCTTCTCGTGGTGCGTCTGGGACTCCTCCGGCGTCGTCCGGCCGACGATCTTGCCGGCCTCGACCAGTGACTTGAGCAGCATCCGGTCGTCGCCGTCGTCGACCGGCTGCTCACCGACGCCGATCAGCTCGACCTCCGCGACACCGGCCGCGGACCGCCGGCGCAGCGCCCACTTCCGGCCACCGATCGAGATCTTGTCCGGGCTCTTCTTCGCCACCGGTTGCAGGGTGCCGCTCGCGTCCTCGCGCGCGACCAGCTTGTACACGAACCCGCAGGTCGGGTAGCCGGAGCCGGTGACCAGGGACGTACCGACGCCGTAGCCGTCGACCGGCGCCGGGGCGAGCGCGGCGATCTGGTACTCGTCGAGGTCGCTGGTGACGATGATCCGGGTCCTGGTGGCGCCCAGCGTGTCCAGCTGCTCGCGCACCTGACCGGCCAGCGACGGGAGGTCGCCCGAGTCCAGCCGGACCGCGCCGAGCTCCGGACCGGTCAGCTCGATCGCGGTGCGTACCGCCTCCGCGACGTCGTAGGTGTCGACGAGCAGCGTGGTGCCCTTGCCGAGCGCGTCGATCTGCGAGCGGAACGCGTCGCGCTCACGGTCGTGCAGCAGCGTGAACGAGTGCGCGGCCGTCCCCGTACTGGGGATGCCGAACCGGCGGGCGGCCTCCAGGTTCGACGTGGCGGTGAAGCCCGCGATGTAGGCCGCCAGCGCCGCGGCCACCGCCGCCTCCTCCTGGGTACGCCGCGAACCCATCTCGATACAGGGCCGCCCACCGGCCCACCAGGTCATCCGGGATGCCGCCGAGGCGACCGCGGAGTCGTGGTTCAGGATCGACAAGAAAACGGTTTCCAGGAGCACCGCCTCGGCGAACGAGGACTCCACCACGAGCACCGGCGAGCCCGGGAAGAAGATCTCGCCGTCGGCGTAACCGGAGATGTCGCCGGAGAACCGGTAGTTCGCGAGCCAGTCCCGGGTAGCCTGGTCGACGATGCCGCGGTCGGCCAGGAAGGCGATCGTCTGCTCGTCGAACCGGAACTGCTCGAGCGCGTCCAGCAGCCGGTTGACACCGGCGACCACGCCGTACCGGCGGCCGTCGGGCAGCCGGCGGGCGAACAGTTCGAACACCGAGCGGCGCTCCGCCGTGCCGTCGGCGAGCGCGGCCTGCAGCATGGTCAGCTCGTAGTGGTCCGTGAGAAGTGCCGTCGAGTGGGTCACAGGAGAAGCCTATTGTGAGACCGGAGTCGATGATGGAGAGAATGGTCAGGTGAGCACCGCACCGAGCGAGCTGGACAGCCCTGAGGTCGACGAGGCGATCGAGCTGAGCCCACCCTGGGTGACCATCGTCTGGAACGATCCGGTCAACCTGATGGACTACGTGACGTTCGTCTTCCAGACCTACTTCGGCTACTCCAAGCAGAAGTCCGAGAAGCTGATGATGCAGGTGCACGCCGAGGGCAAGTCGGCGGTGTCGAACGGGAACCGGGAAGCGATGGAACGCGACGTGGAAGCGATGCACTCCTACGGCCTGTGGGCCACCTGCGAGAAGTCGTGACGCGGTTCCGCAAGCGCCGCAAGACCGTGGTTGTCAGTTTCGCCGAGCACGAAGCGGACATCCTGGCGAACCTCCTGCGGAACCTCGTCGAGCTCCTGTACGACGGGCTGCCGCCGCGCACCACCACGCCCGCGGACCCGCTCGAGGCGCTGCTCAGCGACAACGACGGCCCGACGTCCCCGCCCGAGGACGTCGTACTGCAGCGACTGCTGCCGGACGCGTACAAGGCCGACGACGTGGCGTCGGCGGAGTTCCGGCGGTTCACCGAGCGCGGCCTGCGCGACGGGAAGGTCAACGACGCGAAGCGGGTGCTGTCCGCGCTGGAGGAGTCCGGCGCCGACGAGATCGCGCTCGAACCGGACGAGCAGCTGTCCTGGCTGCGCGCCCTCAACGACCTCCGCCTGGCGATCGGCACCCGCCTCGACATCAAGGACGAGGACGACTACAGCACCTGGGAGAAACTCCCCGACGACGACCCCCGCCGCCTCACCTACGACCTCTACGACTGGCTCGGCTACCTGCAGTCCGCCCTGCTCCACAACATGCGCTGAGTTGTCGGATCCGGGGCGGCGCCGATCGTCAGCAGTAGGGGGACCCGAGCGGAACAGGAGATCTGGACGTGGCTGACGGAAAACGAGCGGTGTACCGGGCGCTGGAGGACCGCGTCGTCCACGGCGCGGGGACAGCATCCGCGGCGATGCGGGCGGCCGCATTCGCGAACGAGGGACTGGCGGCGCCGGTGAGCGTGCTGATCGGCAAGGTCGCCGACAAGCCGGCCGCCGTCACGCAGGCGGATCTGCAGGCCGTGACGGCGGCCGGGATGAGCGAGGACGAGGTCTTCGAGCTGGTGGTCTGCGCCGCGGTCGGCAGTTCGGCGCGGATGTACGACCGCGGGCTGGCGGCCCTCGCTGAGGCGACCGGTGCGGGCGGCCACGATGCGTCTTGACATCCTCAACCGGGGCTACGGCCGCGGGACCAAGGTGCTGTTCGGCGTCATCCGGCTGTTCTCCGGACAGCCGCTGCCGGACGCGGCTAAGATCGTCTTCTACCGGCCGGACTTCTACGGCGACCACGCGAAGACCTTCACCCAGCAGGCGATGCGCGGACCGTCGGCCTGGTCGGTGGCCGACCGGGAACTGATGGCTGCGTACGTCTCGAAGGTCAACGAGTGCGGGTTCTGCATCGGCGCCCACACCGCGACCGCGGCCCAGGCCTCCGGCGACGAGTCCCGGGTGGCCGCGGTCCTGGACGACCTCGAAACGGCCCCCGTCGAGGAGCCCCTGCGCGCCACCCTCCGGGTCCTCGGCCGGCTGACCCGCTCGGGTTCGGTCGATGCGGCCGGCATGCGCCAGGCACTGGACGCCGGAGCCACGCCCGATCAGCTCGCGGATGCGCTCGCCGTCGCGGCCGCGTTCAACACCACGAACCGGCTGGCCGACGCGTTCGGCTTCGAGATCCTCGACCCGAAGGGCTTCGCGGCCGGCGCGAAGTACCTGCTCAAGCGGGGCTACGGCGGCCGCAGCGCCGCAGCTGCCGCCGATTAGGGTTGCGGGTATGGAGACGCGGCGGCTCGGGCGGACCGGGCGGGATGTGGGTGTGGTGGGGCTCGGGGCTTGGCAGCTCGGAGCCGACTGGGGCGCGGTGGACGAGAGCGACGCGATCGCGGTGTTGCGGGCCGCGATCGACGGTGGTGTGACGTTCATCGACACCGCGGACGTGTACGGCGACGGGCGCAGCGAGCGGCTGGTCGGGGAGGTGCTCAAGTCCGCTGAGGGTCTGACCGTGGCGACGAAGATGGGGCGCCGCGTCGAGCAGGTGCCGGAGAACTACACCCCGGCGAACTTCCGCGCCTGGAACGACCGTTCCCGGCGCAACCTCGGCGTCGACACGATCGACCTGGTGCAGCTGCACTGCCCGCCGACGCCGGTGTACTCCAACGACGAGGTGTTCGACGCGCTCGACACCCTCGTCGACGAGGGCCGGATCGCGGCGTACGGCGTGAGTGTCGAGACCTGCGCCGAGGCGCTGACCGCGATCGCGCGCCCCAACGTCGCGTCGGTGCAGATCATCCTGAACGCGTTCCGCCTGAAGCCGCTCGACAAGGTCCTTCCGGCCGCGCAGGCCGCCGGCGTCGGCATCATCGCCCGCGTGCCGCTGGCGAGCGGGCTGCTGTCGGGCAAGTACGACGAGAACACCACGTTCGGGCCCGACGACCACCGGACGTACAACCGCCACGGCGAGGCCTTCGACGTCGGCGAGACCTTCGCGGGCGTCGAGTTCGGCACCGGTCTGGAAGCGGTACGTCGCCTCGCGCCGGCCGTCCCGGCCGGCGCCACCATGGCCCAGTTCGCGCTCCGCTGGATCCTCGACCAGCCCGGCGTCAGCACGGTCATCCCCGGTGCCCGCAGCCCGCAACAGGTCGCCGGCAACCTGGCGGCCGCCACCCTCAGCCCGCTCAGCGAGGAGCAGTTGGCCATCGTGCAGGCGACGTACGACGACCTCATCAGGCCGCAGGTCCACGACCGCTGGTAGTCAGCGCGCGGGCCGGTAGCCGTCCCGGATCAGCTCCAGGAGAGTCTGCAGCTGGCGACCAGTACGCCCGGTCAGGGCGATGCCGCTCACCAGAGCGAGCAGGTCCGTGGCCGTCAGCTCGGCCCGGACCGCTCCGGCCGCCCGGGCCCGGCCGAGCAGCCGTTCGGCGGCGCTGTGCATCGTGGCGTGCCAGCCGGCGAACTGCGCACCACGATCGCGACCGGGTTCGTCCGGTACGGCCTGCGCGAGCTCGCGTTTGGTGGCGACGTGATCGGCGAAGTCCCGCAACCATTCGCTGAGCGCGCGGTCCGGGTCGTCGTCCGCGGCGAGCTCCTGGCTGCGGCGTTCCAGCCCGGCGACCTCGTCCGCGTACACCGCAACGAGCAGGTCGGCGCGGCTGCGGAAATGCCGGTAGAGGGTCGCGTTGGCGACGCCGGCGGTCTTGGCGATCTCGTCCAGCGGTACGTCCGGGCCGCGCTCGTCGAACAGCCGGCCGGCGGTGACGAGCATCGCTGCGCGGTTGCGCTCGGCGTCGGAGCGGCGGCGCCGGGCGGGCCGCGCCTGGTTTTCCGGGGACATCCCCGTTAGTGTAGCGGGACTAACCGGGGAACTCCGCGGAAAGGATCCGGCATGTTGACCGCCGACGACAAATGGGCCATCGCAGAGACGCTGGCGCTGCACGGGCATCTGTTCGACGAGGGGGAGCTCGAGCGCCTCGACGAGCTGTTCACCGACGACGTGGTGTACGACGTCAGCGCGCTCGGATCCGACGTACTGGTCGGGATTGACGCGGTCCGGGACGCCGCGCTCCAGCTCGGCGCCGGCAATCCGGTCGCGCACCTGGTGACCAATGTGGTGATCACCGAGGTGGACGACGACACGGCGACCGTGCGCTCGAAGGGCACCGCCGTCCTGGCCGACCGCGGCTCGGTCACCGCGACGTACGTCGACACTGTCCGCCGCGGCCCGAACGGCTGGCGGCTCGCCCACCGCGAGATCATCCCGCGCCGAATCCCGCTCGGCGGGCGGACCGCCGGCTGACGCCGTCCCAGCATCCGGACGCAGAGTGCTGTCTGGAGGGTGCGGCGGTTCCGGCCTCTACCGTGGAGTTGTGCTGGTCATCGAAAAGGCGACGTACGACGCGATCGTGGCGCATGCCCGCAAGGATCATCCGGACGAGGCCTGCGGGGTCGTGGCCGGAGCCGAGGGATCGGACCGGGCGACGCGGTTCGTGCCGATGCTGAACGCGGCGATGTCGCCGACGTTCTACGAGTTCGACTCCGGTGACCTGTTCCGGCTCTACAAGGAAATGGACTCCCGCGACGAGGAGCCGGTGGTGATCTACCACTCGCACACCGCCACCGAGGCGTACCCGTCGCGTACCGACATCAACCTCGCGCAGGAACCGGGCGCGCACTACGTGCTGGTGTCGACGCGCGACGGTGCGGACTCCGCGGCGTACGACGGGCCGGTCGAGTTCCGCTCGTACCGGATCGTCGACGGCGAGGTCACGGAAGAAGAAGTACGCGTGGTTGGTTCCTATACGGAAACTCTTGAAGGAGAAGACTGAGATGGCGATCGAGCTGCGCGTGCCGACGATCCTGCGCACCTACACCGGCGGGGCGAAGGCGGTCACCGGCGACGGCACCGACCTGGCCGGGTTCATCGACGACGTGAACGGCAACCACCCGGGCCTCAAGGAGCGCATCGTGGAGGGCGAACCGGAGGAGCTGCGCCGGTTCGTGAACGTCTACGTGAACGACGAGGACGTCCGGTTCACCGGCGGCCTGAAGACCGAGGTCAAGGACGGCGACGTGGTCGTCGTACTGCCCGCGGTCGCGGGTGGCTCGAGCTCGGCAAGCACCGTCTGATGCGTTTCGACAGCCTGCTCGACTCGGTCGGCGGTACGCCGCTGGTCGGACTGCCCAAGCTGTCGCCGTCGGCCGACGTACGGCTCTGGGCGAAGCTCGAGGACCACAACCCGACCGGCTCGATCAAGGACCGGGCCGCGCTGCGGATGCTGCTGGACGCCGAGAAGGACGGCCGGCTGCGCCCGGGCAACACGATCCTCGAGCCGACGTCGGGCAACACCGGCATCTCGCTCGCGATGGCCGCCAAGCTGCGCGGGTACCGGATGGTCTGCGTGATGCCGGAGAACACCTCCGAGGAGCGTCGGCAGATCCTGCGGATGTGGGGCGTCGAGATCATCTCGTCGCCGGCCGCGGGCGGGTCCAACGAAGCGGTCCGGGTCGCCAAGCAGGTCGCGGAGGAGCACCCGGACTGGGTGATGCTCTACCAGTACGGCAACCCGTCGAACGCGCTGGCGCACTACGACGGCACCGCGCGGGAGATCCTCGACGACCTCCCCTCGGTCACGCACTTCGTCGCCGGACTCGGCACGACCGGCACGCTGATGGGCGCCGGCCGGTTCTTCCGCGAGCACAAGCCGGAGGTGAAGATCGTCGCCGCCGAGCCGCGGTACGGCGAGCTCGTCTACGGCCTGCGCAACCTGGACGAGGGCTTCGTCCCGGAGTTGTACGACGCGTCGCTGATCGACGCCCGGTTCTCGGTCGGACCGCGCGATGCCGTTCGCCGGGTCCGCGAACTGCTCGACAACGAGGGGATCTTCGCCGGCATCTCGAGCGGCGCGATCCTGCACGCCGCGCTCGGTCAGGCGGCGAAGTGTGTGCGTGCCGGCGAGCCCGCCGACATCGCCTTCGTGGTCGCGGACGGCGGCTGGAAGTATTTGTCGACCGGTGCCTACGAAGGCACGATCGACGAAGCCGAGGACCGCCTCGAGGGCCAGCTCTGGGCCTGACCGCTTTGCCGGTTCGGCAAGTTTTCGTGCTGTTCGAAGGCGCTGCCGCCAGGCTGTCCCGATGACGAAACGTGATGCCGGACCACCGGCGACCGCTCGACGTCAGCCGCGGCGGACACGGTGGTGGCAGGCTGGGACGACCTCGAGTTGCCGGGGCCGAAACCGGGTGCGAAGCGGGCGCCGTCGCGGCGGTGGACGCTGGTGCATCTGATCGAGGAGACCGCCCGGCACGCGGGGCATGCCGACATCCTGCGGGAGCAGCTGGACGGCCGGACCGGGCGCTGAGGACACAGCTCGCGGGCGGAGTGCCGGTCGGTGCCGTTCGGGTGCCGGTTGTTGCCTTGGGCACCCTTTGAGGGGATTACGTCATTGTCCGCCTACGGTTGTTTGAAGAAGAGCTTGCGGCCCAGTCGAGGTTGGATCCCGCGGCCCTTGCAGCTGTTGCACGGGCGTTGGGCGTAGCTGAACAGGCTGCCGTGGTGCCGGCCGGCACCCTTGCATCGGTTGCACTTGGCATTCGGGTGCAGGGACAGCGAGACGACGTACAGCGCGAACGCCGCCATCAGGAGCAGCAGCAGCATGCCGAGTGGGCCGATGGCCGTCACGACGTCTGCGGCAGTGCTCGTGTTCGGGTCCGTGGCCTGATTGGCCGCCTGTCCTGCAGCGGCGACGTGATCAGGCTGTGGAGTTGGTGCGGTGCCCAGTACCACCGCGATGTGGAGCGCCAAGTTCATGGCATCACGAGGGGCGGTCGAACAAACATCGCTCCAGAGTGGCGTGCATCACGCGAAAAGGCAATTCCATAACGTAAAGATGTGGACAACCCCGGCGTGTCGCTTCGAACGCTTAGGTAAGGCTGTACTTCGGATCTGCCCGTCCCCGGACTTGTATAAGCTCTCCTCGTGGCTGATGCACCGGTGGGGATCTTCGACTCGGGCTTCGGGGGACTCACCGTCGCCCGTGCGGTTCTCGATCAGTTGCCGCACGAGCCGATCCTGTACCTCGGCGACACCGCGCGGCAGCCGTACGGGCCGAAGCCGATCGCCGAGGTGCGTGAGTACGCGCTCGAGTGCCTCGACCATCTCGTCGACGCCGGCGTGAAGATGGTCGTGATCGCGTGCAACTCCGCGAGTGCCGCGATGCTGCGGGACGCCCGCGAGCGTTACGACGTACCGGTCGTCGAGGTGATCCTGCCGGCTGCGCGCCGTGCGGTCGCCGCGACGCGCAACCAGCGGGTCGGCGTGATCTGCACGCAGGCGACGGCTCAATCGCTTGCTTACGAGGACGGGTTCACGGCCGCGCCGCAGGTCGAGCTGCTCACCCGCGCGTGCCCGAAGTTCGTGGACTTCGTCGAGTCGGGGGTGACGTCCGGTCCGGAGTTGCTGGAGGCCGCGCACGAGTATCTGGGCCCACTGGTGGAGGCCGGCGTCGACACGTTGATCCTCGGCTGTACGCACTATCCGTTGCTCACCGGCGTCATCTCGTACGTGATGGGCGACAACGTCACGCTGGTCAGCAGCGCGGAGGAGTGCGCGAAGGACGTGTACTCGGTCCTCACCAAGACCGGCCTGCTGCGCCCCGACCACCTGCCGGCGCCGGAGCACCGCTTCGTCACCACCGGCAACCCCGCGGAGTTCGCGGCGATCGGCTCGCGCTTCCTCGGCCCCGTCCTCGCAGGAGTCGACCAGTTCGCCTGGGTCCGCTGACATGTGACCCGTGTCGCACCCCCGACGTTGTCCAAGGCCCCTAGGGTCAGAGGTATGAAGCTCACCGTGATCGGTTGCTCCGGGTCGGTTCCCGGGCCGGACTCGGCCGCCTCGAGCTATCTGGTCACCGCCGACGGGTTCAATCTGGTTCTCGACCTCGGCAGTGGCGCGCTCGGTTCGCTCCAGCGGCACCTCGCGGTCCCGGAGATCGGGGCGATCGGCCTGACCCATCTGCATCCTGACCACTGCATGGATCTGTGCGGGCTGTACGTCGCCGCCCGTTACGGGCCCGGGGCACCGATTCCGCGGATCCCCGTGTTCGGTCCGCCCGGTACGTCGGAGCGGATGGCGCTGGCCTACGACCTGCCGCTGGACCCGGGGATGGAGGAGGAGCTGGAATTCCATGCCTGGCAGGAGGTTCAGCAGATCGGGCCGTTCACGATCCGTACCGCACCGATGGTGCACCCGGTGCCGGCGTACGCGATCCGGGTCGAGCACGGCGGCAAGTCCCTCGTCTACACCGGCGACACCGGGCCGAACGACGCGCTCGTCGAGCTGGCCCGCGGCGCCGACGTACTGCTCTCGGAGGCGGCGTTGCCGGACGGCGAGCCGGGTAATCCGATTGACCTGCACCTGTCCCCGTCAGATGCTGGCGAGCATGCCAAGAAGGCCAATGTGAAGCGCCTCGTGATCACGCACGTCCCACCGTGGTACGACCGCGTGACCCAGGCCGAGCACGCCCGTCGCAGCTTCTCCGGACCCGTCGAGATCGCCACCCCGCATGCCGTTTTCGACATCTGACGGCGTCCGGTTGTGGACCGCGGCGTCCGGTACGGCGAGTGCCCTGCCACCGGTCGTGATCCTGCACGGCGGTCCGGGCCTGTGGGACGACTACGCCGTACTCGCCGAGATGCTCGACGACCTCACCGTCGTGCACCGCTTCGACCAACGCGGCTGCGGCCGGTCCGGGCCGTCGGAGCTGCAGTCGATGCAGCGCTCGGCGCAGGACATCGAC
>DASSDE010000511.1:0-2474 GCA_035697365.1 Kribbella sp.
GCGCTGACGCTGCTGACGCCGTACTCGCCGAGGAAGGCGCCCGGTCGAAGGTGGCTGATCAGGGCCGCCGTGATCTCCGGAGGGCAGGCGCCGGAGCGGAGCACGTCGAACGCCTGGACGGAGTACGCGAGCTCGGTGTGACCGTCGGGATAGCGACTGCGGAACCACCCCGCGTCGGCGTCCCAGAGTTGACGGACGACCTCGGACCGGATCTCCTGTGCGGCTGGACGGAGCTCGCCGGAGGGCAGTGCGGCGCCGGTGAGATCGGAGAGTTCGGCGAGGGTGTCGAGGGTCCAGGCACGTTCGGCGTTGGGGCTGGCGACGACGTGCTCCCAGCCGGATCCGCGCATCTCGAGGAGGTTGCTCTGGTCGCCGTAGTCGCGCAGTACCCCGGTCCGGTCGTCCGGCCGGAAGCGTTTGTCGAGAGCGATCAGTACGTCGTGCAACCGGGCGACCAGCGCCGGGTCGAGGCGGCGTTCGGCGGCAGCCGCTCGGGTCAGCGCCACGAGGGACCAGCCGCTGTACGCGTACGCGACGCCGAGCCCGGTGCCGTCCGGAGCAATGGCGTACCGGTCGGTGAGGTCCGCGTCGAGGAACGAGGTGATGATGTCGAGGACGCTGTCGCCGAGCATCAGACTGAGCAGGTTCGGGGCGTAGCCGCCGGTGTCCCAGGCGTAGGAACACAGGGCACCACCGTCGAGCCCCGAAGTTGCGATGAACGGCTGCGTCACGAAGCCGGGATGGTCCCACCAGCAGACGAGTCCACTGGCGAGCGAGCGGCGATAGTACTGCTCGAGGCCGGGAAAGTCGCTGGTGAGCACGGGGACGTTGCCGAGTGCCCGCACTGCTCGGGTGTCCTCGGCCAGGATCGCCCCCTGCACGCGGAGCACGAAGACCGCTTCGGCGTTCGCTTCGAGGGTCTTTGTCAGACCGTCGTGCGCCAGGGTGACCGGCTCGCCGGGACCGGCGTCCGGTGGCACCCAGCCCCAATCTGCGAGCGGGACGGGACGGGCCTGGGTCGGTGCGAGGTCGGGATGCACGGTGATGGTGTGCGGGGCGCCCGAGCGGTTGCGGACCTTGAGCGTGAGGACGTACCCGGGGGAGCGGTGCCCCGGGACGAGGGTCGATTCGACGGCGAGCGAGGTCAGCCGGCCATCGGCGTGCTGGTGGTAGGTGCCGTGCCGGACGATCCGATCCGGACGCCACGTACCGCCGGCCGGCAGCAGGCCGCGATTGCCGGCGCCTGGACGGGCTGCGTCGACCAGCCGATGCCCGTCGACCTCGAACGAGACGGTAAGGGTGCTGTCGGGTGCAGCGAGCGGTGGAGCGAACCAACCCCCGACGCCACACACGGACCCGGCCAGGCGGCTGACGGTGCCGGTGCCGCTGCTCGCCCAGATCTCGTCCGGCGGGGCGGCGCGGCGTAGGTCGAAGGAGAAGTCGTCGAGCGAGTACGGCGGCATGGGCGGCCTTCCTGGCGGCGGCGGGAGAGCGGCGGGAGAGCGGCGGGAAGTTGCCGGGTTTTTCCGGGGCGTGCCGGACCGGTCCCGGCAGGTGATCCCGGCCTGCGTAGGACCGGTCCAACACGGTGTCTAGATCGTGACACGAAGACCGCGTACGGCGCAATGCCCCATAGCGCAACCGTTTGCACGTCAGGTGTTGACGCCGTACCGGGCCGCTGTTACGTTCCGGTGCACACCCCGTTGGACCAGTCCAACGGACCGGACGAAGGATCATCGGATGGCGAAGCTGACGATTCGCGACATCGCCGCGCTGTCCGGCGTCTCCAAGTCGACCGTCTCCCTGGTGCTGAACAACAGCCCGAAGGTCGACCCGGCAACCCGGCGGCACGTGCTCGCGGTGATGCGCCGCAACCGGTACGTGCCGAGCTTCGCGGCGACCGCGCTGGCCAAGGGCAGTACCCGGCTGATCGGCATGGTCGTACCGGGCCTGTCCTGGCACATGGTTGCCTCGATCAACCTCGGGGTGGCCGCGGTGACCGAGCGCAGCGGGTTCGACATCATCCTCTACACGGCGACCAACGACCGCGACTACGGCTCGCTGATCGACCGGATCCTCACGTCGAGCATGGTTTCCGGTCTGCTCGTGGTCAGCCACGAGCAATCGCTGGAGCCGCTCGTCCAACTGCACTCCGAAGGCCTGCCGGTCGTTCTGGTGAACACCATCGACGCCGACGTGGCCCTGCCGTCGGTCACCGCCGACAACTACGACGGCGCGCTGACCGCGATGGATCACCTGCTCCAGCTCGGGCACGAACGCATCGCCTGTGTCCAAGGCCGGATGACGTATCGCTGCTGCCAGGACCGCTACCGCGGGTACCTGGACGCGCTCCGATCCGCCGGCATCCAGCCCGATCCCGAGCTCACCAAACCCGGGGACTTCCTGCCCGAGCAGATCCGCGCCCGGTCGCGGGAGCTGTTCACGCTGCCGGCCGATCAGCGGCCGACCGCGGT
>DASSDE010000512.1:0-8899 GCA_035697365.1 Kribbella sp.
CAGGTGTACGGCATCGTCCTCGAGCCGAACGAGTTCGCCTATCTGCAGACCACCGCGCAGTACTCGCGGCTGTACGGCGGCAACGGTCGCTACACGACCTCCGGCGGCTTCTTCATCGGCAGGCCGGGCATGGTGCTGGGCATGATGGCCGCCAATGCCGCGGTCAATGCGAGTCGCAAGGCCGCAGCCAAGCGGGACATGCAGGCGTCGTGGCGCGACCTCCAGGAGCTTCCGGTACTGGCGACCAACCTCCGGCTGATGTGCCACCTGCCGAACAAGGGCTGGATGAGCTTCTACTACAGCGCTGTGCAGGAGTTCTATCCCGATACGGACAACTGGATGATCACGTTCGGTTTCCAGAACGCCGTACCGCTGCGGATCGCCGGGCTGGCGACCCCGACGCTGGCCGTGCTGGCGTCCTGGTGTGTGCACGGGAACGGCCGTTGGCAGGGTGAACCGGGGATCGCGCCGCTGGTACAGGCTGCCCTGAGTCCACGCCCTGCCGCCGACGAGATCCCGTACAGCTCCGACGATGATCCGGGCAACCGGAGGCTGGATCCCGACGGCCCGCGCTGACCAGCGGCCTCCGACAGCCCAGGTAATCTGGAGCTATGACGAGCCCGTACGAAGACGACGAGCCGCTGCTGCCGGAGCAGACCCGTGACGACGACCCGCGTACCTGGGGCGACAACGACTTCGGCAGCGACGACGACGATCGCATCCTGAACGAGGTCCCCCCGCACCACGGATGACCGCATCGGTGTTTCTGGTCCATGGCGGCCTATGGGACGCCATGACTGCCGACGCGTTCTGGGGTACGACGGGAATCACGCCCGCCCTGACCGCGGCCCTCGCGCCGCACGGCATGGATGTGCTGGCACCAGATCGACCACTACAGGCGGGTGGTTGGGACGCCGAGGTCGCCGCGCTCGGTGAACACCTGGCGAAACGCTCCGGTCCGGTAAGAATCGTTGGGGCCTCCAATGGCTGTGGGGTCGCGGTACTGCTGGCGTTGAAGTTTCCGGAGCTGGTTGATCGCCTCCTGCTGGCCTGGCCGGCGACGGGTGACGACGTCGCGGCCAATGAGCGTGCGCGGACCGGGATGATCAGCCGCGGCTGCCCGGCCGACGTCGCGGACGAACTGCTCACGGGTGGGATTCTGCGGGGCGTGCGGGATGAGCAACTGGTGTCACTGGCACGAATAGAGGTGGCGGTTCTGGCCTCGGTGCCGGAGAATCCGTCGCATCAGCGGAAGACGGTCGACGCGCTCCTGCGGTCGATCCGGGGGAGTCGTGAGCTGGCTGGGTGTCCCGAACCGCCGACGCCCGCCTTTCGTACGCCGAGCAACCCGCCCTACCTGGATCAGCTGGTGCGAACGATCGTGGAGTTCGCCAACTGAGGGGACAGAGCGTGGAGCTTCGGGGGTTCGACGACGGGTACGGCAGGCAGGTCGCGGGGTGGGCGGTGAACGAGAAGGAAGTCGCCTTGTTGTCCGGGCGGGTGGCCTACCCGTTCCCGGAGGCACTGCGGGCGAGTTGGCGGACGGTCGACGCTGACATCCACTCCTATCTACTGTTCGACGACGAGCGGCCGATCGGGTACGGCGAGGTCTGGCTGGACGACGAGGAGGACGAGGTCGAACTCGCCCGGATCATCGTGGACCCGGCAGTGCGGGGCAGGGGATTCGGCCGCGAACTCGTCCGGGCACTGCTCGGGCCGGCGTTGGACGCCGGGTATTCGGAGGTGTTCCTGCGCGTCCGCCCGGAGAACGCGCCGGCGATCCGCGCGTATCACCGCAGCGGCTTCGTCGACGTTCCCGCCGCCTTGATGGAGGAGTGGAACGACGGCCGGCCGGTCCCGTACCGCTGGATGCGTTATGCCGGTGATCAGGTGGGTGCCGGCGAGCTCAAGGGCTGAGGTTTTGCACCCACCTGCCCGCGAGCGGTGCTACTGGCGGGTGCGCAGCAGGTCCCGGATCTCGGTCAGCAGCTCCTGCTCGGTGGTCAGCGGGTCGGGCTCCGGCTCCTGACCCCGCGCGCGCCGTTCGGCCAGCTTGTTCAGCGGCAACACGATGAAGAAGTAGACCGCTGCCGCGACGAAAAGGAAGTTCAGTGCTGCCTGCAGGATCAGCCCGATCGAGAACTTCGCGTCGTTGACGGTGAAGTTCCAGACGCCGCTGATGTCTGTCTTGCCGAAGATGGCGGCGATCAGCGGGTTGATCAGGCCGTCGACGAGCGCGCCGACGATCTTGGTGAACGCCGCGCCGATGACGACCGCGACCGCGAGGTCCACGACGTTCCCGCGCATCACGAATTCCTTGAAGCCCTTGAGCATGGTGCCTCCACGTAGCGGGTGGTTGATACCGGGACAAAGTAGAACTGTCGGCATCCCAGGGCCAGGGAGCGCGCCGCAGGCCGACATAACGTGTCGGTACGAATTCGTTCGGTAACTAGCCGGTGTCCGGCGTCATCGCCACGGTGATGCGTGAGTTCGCCCCGGCCTGTGCCAGTCGGGCGGCGACGTCCGGCGTGGTCGCGACCACGATCAGCGCACCGGACGTCATCGATCGAGGCTCGGGCAGCGCGACCACGGCCACACTTCGGGCGAGCAGCGTTGCAGCGTCCGCGGTCGTGCCCGCGGCGGCGTACAGGCTGAGGTGGTCTCCGACGCGCAGAAGCGTGGTGATGTCGGCGTCGTCGACGCGGACCGGGTACGCGACCGACCCGGACGGCACGGCGGGTGGTGCGAGAAAGCGGGCGTCGGTCAACGGCTCGCCGGCTCTGACCGGTCCGCTGAGGACGCGGGTCGTCAGTTCGCTGTCGGGTCTGAGTGCGCCGGACGGCACGGTGCCGGCCGGTAGGTCGACGGTGCGCAGATCGCCGTGCGCAGGCACAGCGCCGCCGGTCAGGTCGTGCGCGGCGGCCACCACCTTGACCGTCGGCGGTGGTGCGGGGGAGAGGGCCAGAAGTCCGAAGTACACAGCGGCGGCCGCGGCGGCGCCGGCGAGGAGCCGACGGTGCCACCGGGCAGCGCGGATCAGGTCACGAAGCAAGAAGGAGATCGTCATGCCAGAGAAAGTACGAGTTTCTCCGGCAGCCGCCTCTCAGTTATCCACAGGCTGCGGTCAGGCCGCGCTGGTGCCCGAGGAGGACGATCCGCTCGACGACGAGGATCCGCTCGACGAAGAGCCTGCGGAGGCGGACCCGTTCGACGACGAGCCGTTCGACGAACCCGACGTACTCGACGAGGCCGACGAGGACTCGGACGATTTCGAGCCGTTGGACGAGGACGAGTCGGACTTCGCCGGCACCGAGCCCTTGCCCGACGACCGGCTGTCGGTGCGGTAGAAGCCGGAGCCCTTGAACACCACGCCGACGGCGTTGAACACCTTGCGCAGGCTGCCCTCGCAGTTCGGGCACACGGTCAGAGCATCGTCCGTGAAGCTCTGGCGCACCTCGAGCGCTTCGCCACAGTCGGTGCACTGGTATTGGTACGTCGGCACGTCGCATCCCTTCAGGCCGCTGGCACTCCTACTACCCGACTGCTAATAATGCGCCAGCGGCCCGAAGTATTCCAACTCAGCCCTGTCGGCGCACCGTGAAGTTCCAGCAACCGGCCAGCACGTTCCGCACCTGGACGGTGTCCACGACCGGGTCCTCGAACAGTCGTCCGAGCTCCTTCTCGCTCGTCCCAGACTCTGCGAGCACACCGTCCAGCATCTGACCCTTGGCGTCGTACGGCCGCAGGACCACGCGGCGATTCCGGAAGTCGACCGGGAAGTCAACCACGACGTCGTCGACCGGCTCCGGGCACCCTGTCACGTGCAGGAAGACCGGCCCGATCTCGGCGTACGGACCACCGGCTGTCATCGGCTGGTGCGCGACCAGTGCGATCTGTTGACCGGCGGGCGCGATCGTCAGGCAGCAGCGCAGCGGCTCGCCACCTTCGGACGTCCGCGAAACGACGGCGTTTCCGAAGTCGTCGTGGCCATTGCAGCGAATGCGGTGCAGCTCGGAACCGGGAACACCCTCATACCTCAACTCTGCGTTCATGTCGAGGGAACGCAGAGCAACGCAAAGTTGTGAGGGACCCCATTTGGGGAGGACGGGGTCATTCTCTACGGTTGGTCCGTGCGTCGCCTGCTTCGAGTCGTCATCATCAGCGGAATCGCCCTCGCCACGGTCCTCCTGGTGATCGCGGGAACCGTCGTCTACGTCGTCCGCCACTCGTTCCCGACGTACGACGGGACCATCGACCTGTCGGGCCTCGACGGTGACGTCAGCGTGGTCCGGGACGCCAACGGCATCCCCCAGATCTACGCCGACACCCCGGCGGACCTGTTCGCCGCACAGGGGTACGTGCACGCGCAGGACCGGTTCTTCGAGATGGACTTCCGCAGGCACGTCACGTCCGGCCGGCTGAGCGAGTTGTTCGGCAAGACCGCGCTCGAGACGGACAAGTTCACCCGCACCCTCGGCTGGCGGCGGGTCGCCGAGAAAGAGTTGCCGCTGCTCAGTCCGACCACCCGGCAATACCTCGACGACTACGCGCGCGGCGTCAACGCGTACCTGTCCAGCCACAGCGGCTCCGGTCTCAGCCTGGAGTACGGCGTCCTGTCGCTCCAGCCCGGCGGTCCGAAGAACTACACGCCCGAGCCATGGACCGCGGCCGACTCACTGTCCTGGCTGAAGGCGATGGCCTGGGACCTGGGCGGCAACCTGGACGAAGAGATCACCCGTACGAAATTGCTCGCGGCGTTCCCGGCGCGCAACATCGAAAGCCTCTACCCGCAATACCCGTACGACCGGAACCAGCCGATCATGTCGTCCGGCTCGGTCGGCAAGAACGGGAAGTTCACCACTGCACAGGTCAGTCCCGAGGTCCGGCGGGGCATGCTGACGCAGGACCTGCTGAAGTCGCTCGACTCGGTGCAGAAGGTCGCCAAGGGCCTGCCCGAACTGCTCGGTCAGGGCGACGGTGTCGGCTCCAACTCGTGGGTGGTCTCCGGTGATCACACGACCACCGGCAAGCCCCTGCTGGCCAACGATCCGCATCTCGGCGCGACCATGCCGGGCATCTGGACGCAGATCGGGCTGCACTGCAACAACGTCGGCAAGAGCTGCCCGTTCGACGTGTCCGGCTTCAGCTTCTCCGGCCTGCCCGGTGTGGTGATCGGCCACAACAACGCGATCTCCTGGGGCTTCACCAACCTCGACCCCGACGTACAGGACCTGTACCTGGAGCGGGTCGAAGGCAACAAGGTGCTCTACAACAACAAGTGGCGCGCGATGGCTACCCGCGAAGAGACGTTCAAGGTGGCCGGGCAGGACAAGCCGGTGACGATCACCGTCCGCACGACCCGGCACGGTCCACTGATCTCGGACGTCGGCGCGGACGAGAAGAAGGTCGGCGAGCAGGCCGCCAAACAGGCCAAGTACCCGGCGGCGTACGGCGTCGCACTGCAGTGGACCGCGCTGAATCCGGGCAAGACCGCCGACGCGCTGTTCGCGATCAACATCGCGCAGAACTGGACCCAGTTCCGGTCCGCCGCGAAACAGTTCCAGGTGCCCTCGCAGAACCTGGTGTACGCCGACACCGACGGCCACATCGGCTACCAGTCACCTGGGCTGATACCGATCCGGGCCGTCGGCCGCGGCGACTGGCCGGTGCCGGGCTGGGACCCGAAGTACCACTGGAAGGGCTACATCCCGTTCGACGCGCTACCGACCGAGTACGACCCAGCCAGCGGGATCATTGTCACCGCCAACCAGGCCGTGGTGCCGAACACGTACACGTACTACCTGACCAACTCCTGGGACTACGGGTACCGCTCGCAGCAGATCCTGGACCGGATCAAGGCCGCCGGGAAACTGGATGTGAACGCGATGGCGTCGATCCAGCTGGACACCAAGAACAAGTCCGCCGAGATGGTGGTGCCGTACCTGCTCCGGATCGGCATCGACGACTCGTTCGACAAACAGGGCCAGGACACCCTGCGGAACTGGGACTTCACGCAGCCGCCGGACTCGGCCGCCGCGGCGTACTACAACGTGGTCTGGCGCAACCTGTTGTCGCTGACCTTCCATGACCAGCTCCCCGAAGGCACCTGGCCGGACGGCGGCTCGCGCTGGTTCGAGGTGATCCACACGCTGCTCGCCCAGCCGAACAGCGGCTGGTGGGACGACATCCGGACCCCGCAGCGGGAGAGCCGCGACGACATCCTCCGCGAGGCGCTGATCCAGGCCCGCACCGAGATCACCCAGAAGATGGCTCGGGAGCCGGCGAACTGGCAGTGGGGCCGGCTGCACAAGCTGACCCTCACCAACCAGACGCTCGGCACCTCTGGGATCGGCGTGGTCGAGCGGATCTTCAACCGCGGTCCGTACGAGCTCGGCGGCGGTACGTCGGTCGTCGACGCAACGTCCTGGGACGCTTCCGTGGGGTACGGCGTGACGTCGACGCCGTCGATGCGGATGGTCGTCGACCTGTCGGACTTCGACAAGTCCCGCTGGATCAACCTCACCGGTGTCTCCGGACACGCCTTCTCGTCGAACTACACCGACCAGACCGAGTTGTGGGTCAAGGGTGAGACGCTCCCGTGGGCCTACACGAGGGGTGCGGTCGAAGCGACCCGCAAGCACTCCCTGACGTTCACCAAGCCGGACCGGTAGCAGGCCGACCAGTCAGCCGAGTCCCGCAGCGAATGGCATGCTGCGCCATTGCCCCGCGAACAGACGGATTCCGTCGGCCAGCCCGGGGAACTGCGGGACCAGCGGGGTGCACACGAGGACCTGTAGGGCGCGCGCCAGGTCCATCAGTTGCTGGACGTCCGGGTCGAGCGGAGTGGTCGCGGTCTTGTTGTAGGCATCGCACAGGTCAGGGCCGAAGCCGGCGAGGTCCCATTCGCGCGGGCCGATGGTGACGTCCTCGAAGTCGGCCCACAGCGGGCCGTCGACCGTTGTGATCAGATTCCAGGACGGTGCATCGCCGTGCAGCGGCTGCACGGTCACCGACGGGAAGGCGTTCTCGAAACCGGAGCGGCTCGTCAGGATCGGCTCCAGGACGCTCCACTCGGCTCTGGCTCGTTCCAGATCCTCCTGCTCGAGCAGACCTGGTACCGCCTCAGCCGTCGCCAGACCGCGACCGATCAGTCGCAGTGGAGTCATCCAAGGCAGCTCACCCGGGTACTGCGCCAGCTGGGCGTGCAGCTCCGGTACGCGGGCGGTGGCGCCGACGTAGTCCGGCTCAGCAGCCTGATCCACCTCGACGTACGTCCAGAAGGTCATGCACAGCCCGTCCTGTTCAACGGGCACGGGGTGGCTCGGGCGCACCGTGGGGAGTCCCTGCTCGGACAGCCAGGTCACCATGTCCAGCTCGCGTTGCTGGCGTCGTACTGCCGGCTCTGGCTCCTGCAGGCTCGCAGGCGGGTTCAGTGGTACTCGGGCGACCACAGGTGATGGTTTCAGGTGTACGACTGTCGAGAACGCCTCGTAGAGGACAGTCGGGTCAGTCACCGTCAGACCGAGGGCGCGTGCGGCTGTTGCTGCTGCTCGGACAGCCGTGTCAGTCATCCACCGATCCTCGCAGCGGGATCAACTGGTGCGGTGTGAGCGCCGCGTCCACCGGCCGGTCGTGTGCATCGCAGGGGAGCGTGTCGACGATCTCCGTCTCGTACACGGCGGCCCATACCGGTGTGCCGGGTCGTGCGCGGGCGAGTGCGCGGTCGTACGAGCCGCCGCCGCGCCCCAGGCGTACACCGTCGCGGGTGACGGCGACGGCCGGGCAAATGATCAGGTCGGCTGTTCCGATCGCGTCGGGACCCAGGTCGATCGGGGGCTCCGACAGGCCGAGCCGCCCTGGTACGAGGTCCGCTGCGCCGGGTGCGATGCCCCAGCCGAGGTCGTTGTCGGCGTACAGGATCGGCAGCAGTACCTCTCGGTGCGTCGCGAGCAGCCAGTCGATCAGGGCACCGGTCTGCGGCTCGGGACCCATCGACACGTAGAGAGCGACCCGGTAGACGTCCGGCAGCACCTGTTGGGCGCTCGCCAGCAGTCCCTCCGCGCGGGGCCGAGCGCCCCGCGCCTCCAGGAACCGCTGCCGCGCCACGGCCTTCGTTCCAAACACTCTCCGATCGTAGAAGCGTGACGCGCGCAACACTGGGATTACCTGCCGTCCCCTAGGGTTGGTCCATGGGTGAGGTGGGTCTCAGACAAGCGCAGGAGAAGATGCGTGCGGCCGGTGCGGCCGACGTTGCGATACGTGTCTTCACGCACTACTACCGGCTGCTCGAGTCCGGGCATCAGGGAAAGATCCGCGAGGACGAGATCGAGCCGGTCGGCGAGCTGCCGCACCTGGATCACCTGGACACCGATCCGGAGGCGCTCCGGGCCGCGCTGGCCGAGACGGTGGTGATCAAGCTGAACGGCGGCCTCGGTACGTCGATGGGCGTCACCGGACCGAAGTCGGCGCTGCCGGTCAAGGACGGGCTGAGCTTCCTGGACATCATCGCCCGGCAGATCCTGAGTACGCGCCGCGCGTACGACGTACCGCTGCCGCTGGTCCTGATGAACTCGTTCCGGACCAAGGCCGAGTCGCTGCAGATCCTCGGCGAGTACGAGGGGCTCGCGGTCGACGGGCTGCCCCTGGACTTCCTGCAGAACATGGAGCCGAAGCTGCTCGCCGACGACCTCACGCCGGCCGAGTGGGAGGCGGACCCCGAGCTGGCCTGGTGCCCGCCCGGCCACGGTGACCTGTTCACCGCGCTGGTTGCCTCCGGCACCCTCGACGCGCTCCGCGAGCACGGCTTCCGGCACGCGTTCATCTCGAACGCCGACAACCTCGGCGCGACGCCGGACCCGCGGATCGCGGCCTGGATGGCCGAGCACGACGTCCCGTTCGG
>DASSDE010000513.1:0-7134 GCA_035697365.1 Kribbella sp.
GTCCCTCACTCCCCCGGCGGCACGCGTGCTCTTCGGCCTGCCACCGGGCGAGCTCGCCTCGATCGTGATCGGCCTGGACGAGGTGCTCGGCCGCCCTGCGCGTGAGCTGACCGAGCAGTTGCGCGAGGCGCCGGGGTGGGACGACCGGTTCGATCTGCTCGAGGCTGCGCTGCTCCAGCAGTTCGACCAGCGACGCGTCGGGGCCCCGAGTCCGGAGGTCGGCTGGGCGTGGCAGCGACTCAGCAGGTCGGGCGGAGCGATCGGAGTGCAGGACCTGGCGAGCGAGGTCGGGTGGAGCCGGCGGCATCTGACCGACCGGTTCACCTCGGAGTTCGGTCTGCCGCCGAAGGTCGCGGCGCGGGTGCTGCGGTTCGAGCGCGCAACCGGTCTGCTGCGCCGGCAACCAGGCCTCAGGCTGGCCGACCTCTCGGCCACCGTCGGGTACGCCGACCAGGCGCACCTGAGTCGTGAGTTCCGGGCCATCGCCGGCTGCACACCCCGGCAATGGATGACCGAGGAGCTCCCAAACCTTCAAGACTTCCTTCCGCCCGGAGCCGCAGAGTCGGAGGTATGAACACGCAGACGCAGCAACACAAGATCGGTGTCTGGCCCGGCCTGCACTACCGGGACGGACAGGCCGCACTCAAGTTCCTGACCGAAGGGCTCGGCTTCACGCTGGTCGCGTCGTACCCGGGTCAGGCCGAAGGATCGATCGCGCACGCCGAGCTGGCGTGGCCGGCCGGCGGCGGGATCATGATGGGTTCGGCCGACGCCAAGGCGGAGCCGGACGAGTTCACGGCAATGGCCGATCAGCGGCAGTCGGTCTATCTGGTTCACGACGACCCGGACGGCTTGTTCGCGCGCGCGGTCGGCGCAGGTGCCGTCGTCGTCCGCGGACTCGAGGACGCGGACTACGGATCGCGCGGTTTCACCGTCCGGGATCCCGAGGGCAATCTGTGGAGCGTCGGGACGTACGCCGGAGAGGTCGCGCGGTGACCCGCAGCGAGTAATCCACAGGCTCCGGCGGTCGGTCGAGCATCGCGGGAGGGATCTCATTAGACTCGCCGGGGTGAGCGAGACAACCGAACTTCCCGACTCCGAAGCGCTCCAGGTCCTCCGGCGGGTGTTCGGGTACGAAGCCTTCCGCGGCGAGCAGGCCGACATCATCGAGACCGTGGTCGCGGGCGGCGACGCGCTGGTGCTGATGCCGACCGGTGGCGGCAAGTCGCTGTGCTACCAGATCCCCTCGCTGGTGCGATCCGGCGTCGGCGTGGTGATCTCGCCGCTGATCGCGCTGATGCAGGACCAGGTCGACGCGCTGACCGCGCTCGGCGTCCGGGCCGGGTTCCTCAACTCCACCCAGGACTACGAGCAGCGCCGGGAGGTGGAGCAGGCCTTCCTGGCCGGCGAGCTCGACCTGTTGTACCTGGCGCCCGAGCGGCTGCGGGTCGAGGCGACCGTGCGGCTGCTCGACCAGGGCAAGATCGCGCTGTTCGCGATCGACGAGGCGCACTGTGTGTCGCAGTGGGGCCACGACTTCCGGCCGGACTACCTGATGCTGTCCGAGCTGCACGAGCGCTGGCCGGACGTACCGCGGATCGCGTTGACCGCGACCGCGACCGAGGCCACCCACCAGGAGATCGCGACCCGGCTGAAGCTCGACGACGCGACGCATTTCGTCGCGAGCTTCGACCGGCCCAACATCCAGTACCGGATCGTCCCGAAGGACAAGCCGCAACAGCAACTGCTCGAGCTACTGCGTACCGAGCACGCGGGCGACGCCGGCATCGTGTACTGCCTGTCCCGCAACAGCGTCGAGAAGACCGCGGCCTTCCTCACCCAGAACGGGATCGAGGCGGTGCCGTACCACGCCGGCCTGGACAGCCGGACCCGCGCGACGAACCAGGCGCGCTTCCTGCGCGAGGACGGGCTGGTCGTGGTCGCGACGATCGCGTTCGGGATGGGGATCGACAAGCCGGACGTCCGGTTCGTCGCGCACCTCGACCTGCCGAAGTCGGTCGAGGGCTACTACCAGGAGACCGGCCGCGCGGGACGGGACGGGCAGCCGTCGACGGCCTGGCTCGCGTACGGGCTGCAGGACGTCGTGCAGCAGCGCAAGATGATCGACACGTCCGAGGGCGACCTCGCGCACCGGCGACGGTTGAGCTCGCACCTCGACTCGATGCTCGCGCTGTGCGAGACGGTCGAGTGCCGCCGCTCGCAACTCCTGGCGTACTTCGGCCAGCACGGCGACTCCTGCGGGAACTGCGACACCTGCCTGACACCGCCCGAGTCCTGGGACGGGACCATCGCGGCGCAGAAGTTGTTGTCGACGGTGTATCGCCTGCAGCACGAGCGCGGGCAGAAGTTCGGCGCCGGGCAGCTGATCGACATCCTGCTCGGCAAGGAGACGGACAAGGTCAAACAGTTCCGGCACACGGAGCTGACCGTGTTCGGCATCGGCACCGAGCTGAAGGAGGCCGAGTGGCGTGGCGTCGTCCGGCAACTGCTCGCACTGCGGCTGCTGGCGGTCGAGGGCGACTACGGCACGCTCGTGCTGACCGAGGAGAGTGCCGAGGTGCTCGGCCGGCGGCGCGAGGTGATGATGCGCCGCGAGCCCGAGCGGATCCGCTCCTCGTCCAGGTCGTCCGGCGGCTCGAAGAAGAAGGCTGCGGCCGATCTCCCGGCCGAGGCGGCACCGGTGTTCGAGCGCCTGCGCGCGTGGCGGGGCGCCGTCGCGAAGGAGCAGGGCGTGCCGGCGTACGTCATCTTCCACGACGCCACGCTCCGCCAGATCGCCACCGATCTCCCCACCTCGCTGGCCGAGCTCGGCCAGATCAGCGGGATCGGCGACAACAAACTCACCAAGTACGGCGACGGCGTTCTGGAGACCCTCGCGGCCGATTGATGTCGAATCAGGCGCCTGGTCTTCGACGCGTAGGCAGCGGGTGCGGGTCCGCCGCACCTAACCGAGGACCAGGAGAACGCTCATGGGTGCAGCGGTGCTGTTGATGTCGATGTCCGCCGACGGCTACATCGCCGGACCGAACGACCGGCCGGGTAATCCCGGCGGTGACGACTTCATGCGATTGCACGAGTGGTACCTCACTGCACACGGCGAGGTCGGGCGGCCGGAGGGCGAGGCCGCGACGATCTGGGACGAGCTGAACGCCACCGGTGCGGTCGTCGTCGGCAGGCGTACTGGCGAGCAGGTCGACTACTACGGCGGCGACCATCACGGCGCACCGATCTTCGTCCTCAGCCACAACCCGCCGACGGTCGACTACGAGAACGTGCACTTCGTCACCGACATCGAGAGCGCGATCGCGCAGGCGAAGGCCGCGGCCGGCGACAAGGACGTGCTGGTCCACGGTGCCGTCACCGCGCGGCAGGCGCTCGCGGCCGGAGTGCTCGACGAGCTGCAGCTCAGCCAGGTGCCCGTACTGTTCGGCGCCGGCCTGCGCCTGTTCGACGTACTCCCCCGTCGCATCGAGCTCGACATCGTCCGCGTGATCGACACCCCACAAGCCACCCACATCCGCTACCGCGTACGGCGTTGAGCTTCACGGCGTCCAGGAGACCTGCTGCGCGAGATCGGCGAAGGTCTGGATCAGTCGTGAGCGGCGGGTGGCGATCCAGGCCAGGCAGACCGTGTTCGCAGAGAGGTTCTCGACCGGCACGGTGACCACGTCGTGGCGTTGGTAGAAGGTCGCGACGGATCGCGGGACGATCGAGACACCGTGGCCGGCGGCAACGTGTTCGAGCTTCTCCTCGACGCTGCGCAGGACGGGGATCGGCTTGGCGGTCTTCGTCCGCAGCTCGACGGCGATGTCACGCCACTCCGGGACGGCGTCCGGGTCCTGGAGGAGATGCTCGTCGGCGAGGTCGGTGATGTCGATGACGGGCTTGCCGGCCAGGCGATGGTCGGCCGGCAGCGTCGCGACCCGCGGCTCCTCGAACAGCGGGCGGACGGTCAGCCCGGCCTGGTCGATCGGCAGCCGGACGACGCTCACGTCGACCCGGCCGTCGCGCAGTACGTCGACCTGGTCGTCCCAGGTGGTGCGGACCAGCTCCACCTCGACACCGGGGTGCGCCGCGCCGAAGGCCCGTACCGCCCCGGTCACGGTCAGCCCCGGCATGAACCCGATCGTGAACGTCTTCGAGCCCCGCGCCGCCTGCGCGACCCGGCGGCTAGCGGCCTCCGCGGACGCGAGCAGCGGACGGGCGTCGTCGAGCAGCTGGCGGCCCGCCGCGGTCAGCTCGGTCGCGCGCTTCGTACGGACGAACAGTTGCGCCCGGACCTCGTCCTCGAGGGCGCGGATCTGGCGCGACAGCACCGGCTGCGCAATGTGCAGCCGCTCCGCCGCGCGGCCGAAGTGCAGCTCCTCGGCAACGGCGACGAAGTACCGCAGCTTGCGCAGATCGAGGTCCATAATACCTTCAGGGTATTACAGCCGCGGTAACAGGTCTTGGACGCCCCGGCCGCCGCGGCCGCATCGTGGAAGCCGATACCCCTTCCACGAAAGGCAGTTCCGTGACTCTGCAGGACCAGCGCGTCGTCGTCCTCGGCGGTACGTCGGGCATCGGCCTGGCCATCGCCCACCTCGCGGCCGCCGAAGGCGCGACCGTGATCGTTGCCTCAAGCAACCCCGAGTCGGTGCGGCGGGCGCTCGCGACGCTTCCCGATTCGGCGTCCGGCGAGGCGGTCGACCTCACCGACGCCGCGGCGGTCGGCGCGTTCTTCGCCGGCCTGGACCCGTTCGACCATTTGGTGTTCACGGCGGGCGAGGCGCTGACGCTGCTCGAGGTCGCAGCGATGGATCTCACCGAGGCCCGGCGCGCGTTCGACCTGCGGTACTTCGGCGCGCTGGGCGCGGTGAGTGCCGCCGTACCGAAGCTCCGTCCGGGCGGTTCGATCGTCCTCACCACCGGCGCCGCCGCGGATCGTCCAGGTCCCGGTTGGTCGGTCGCCGCGAGCGTCTGCGGTGCCACCGACGCGCTGGTCCGCGGGCTCGCGGTGGAGTTGGCACCGCTGCGCGTCAACGCCGTCAAGCCCGGCGTCGTCCGTACGCCGTTGTGGCGCGGCGGCCTCGACTACGACGCGACCGCCGAAGCGCTCCCGGTTGGGCGCGTCGGCGAGCCCGAAGACATCGCCGCCGCGTACGTCTACCTGATGAACCAACCGTTCGCCACCGGCTCCATCCTGCTCGCCGACGGCGGCCACGTCCTCGTCTGATGCACCGGAGCGCCGGTCAGACGCCAGAGATGTAGAGGCGGTTTCCGTCGGGGTCGCGGAGGCTGAACATCGGCGGGATGCCGGGCCACTCCAGCAGTTCGTCGGTCTCGACGCCGGCCTCGACGAAGTGCCGGTGCGCGGCCTTGGCGTCCGGACTGGCCATCCGGACGCCCGTGTCGACGCCAGCCGGGTTGCCCTCGCTCGCCGGGACCAGCGCAATACCCACCCGGCCCGGGTCGCCGCCGGACGGTACGACGACGAGCCACCGGCCGCCGAACTGCGGCAGCGGAACGTCCAACTGGACCTCGAAGCCCAGCGTCTCGGTGTAGAACGCGAGCGCCCGGTCCTGGTCGCTCACCGGCACACCGACGGTCCGGATCGCACTGATGTGGTTCATGGTGACTCCTTCGTGAAGAGGTGCTGTCACCAGGAGGTAGAACCCACCCCGCCGTTTTCGACATCGGCCAGCAAAAACTCCCACGCTCCCCGAGCCGCGCGTACACCGTCTCGCCGGCTAGGCGCAGCGCGCCGCTGGCGGGTTATTTGACCGCTGGCGCCCTACAGCAGGCCAGTGATGACATAACCCGGCAGTGGCGAAGCAAACGACCAGTCGTGGAACGCGCGAAGCCCCCGGACGCCGACTTGCGGCGGTCCGGGGCTTCTTCGGGGCGTACTGGTTACTTTGCGACGACCCGCATGGTGAACTCGGCCTCGCCGTCACCCGTCGAGCGGGTCACGAAGCCGGCCGACTTGAGCGCGGCGAGGTCCTTGCTGTCGCCGATCTCGTCGGAGAACGCACTGGCGGCGGCGAAGTCGACGTACCCGATCATCATCGCGCCCTTGGTGTCCGGCAGCGCCTGCTTGAAGCCGTCGGTCGAGCCGAGGTTGCCGCCCTTGAGCACCTCGTCGGCGTAGTCCTGGCTGGTCGCGGCGACCAGCGTGTCGCCGCTCTTGGCGGTCTTGACCGGGATCCGGCCGGAGTCCTCGCCGTGGTTCATCAGCTGTACCAGCTTCTGCAGTACGGGCTCGGCCTTCGCTGGGTCGGTCTGCATCCGGATCGCGACCTTCGGGCCGTTCTCGGTGTCCTTGTCGATCGCGGCCGCGATGTTCTTGCCGGCCAGCGTCTTCAGGTCGTCCGGCAGCTTCAGGCCGGTCTGCTCGGCGATCCGGTCGATCATCGGCTGGATGTTCTCGCCGCCGGCCTTCTGCACCTGCTTCCAGGCGGTGTCGATGATGGTGTCGCCGCCGGAGATCGCCAGCGCGCCGGCCGTGCTGTCCGGCAGCTTCGACACCAGGTCGGCGGCGTCGGCCGAGTTCACCTTGACGTTCGAGTCGCCGTGCCCGACGGCCTTCAGCTCGACGTACGACGGGTCGAACCGCAGCGCCACCGCCGCGGTCGCGTCGCCGAGACCGGCGAGCTGGTTCGAGTCGACCTTGCCGCTCATCGACGCGATCGCCTTGACGTCGGCCCAGCCGGACACGAAGCCCTGCTCACCGAGCTTGTCCATGTCCGCCTTGAACTTGGCGTTCTTGGTCAGCGGGTTGTCCTTCGCGGTGGCAACGGCCGCGTCGACGGTCGCCTGGTCGTCGCCGAGGATCATGTACCCGTTGCTGAACGCGCGCCCGGGCTTCTTGTCCTCCTTCGCGAGCAACTTGTCCATGCCCTTGTTCGCGGCGTCCTCGTCCTTGATCTGGACCGCGATCACCGGCACCGGCTGCTTCTTGCCCTCGGCCGGCGGCAGCGCGGCGAACCCGGCGCGGTCACCCAGCCACGGCTTGACGTCCTTCTCGAAGTCGACGTCCGCGAGGTCGTCGCCGGCGGACTTCTTGATCTGGTCGAACAGCTTCTGCCGCAGGTCGTCCTGCTCGCCGGTCAGGCCGAGGTTGTCCTTCACCGA
>DASSDE010000514.1:0-8621 GCA_035697365.1 Kribbella sp.
GATCTCAGGACTTGAGACCTGAGGAGAGACGATGACCCAGACGCTCACCAAGCCGGTGGCCGATGTACGTAAGCACGGGATCCAGTGGCGTTCGGTGGTGTACGACGCGCTGCTGCTGCCCGTCGGCGTACTGACGTTGGCCGACGCGGTCCTGGACGAGCGCGGGACCGCGGCGCGCCGCTGGCGACGGCTGGGGGAGTACCGCGTGGGTAGAGGACCGGTCATGCAGCCAATGACCAACGGGCAGGTCTTCGGGTACGGCCTGTTGAGCGCGGTACTCGGACTCGTGAGCCTGTTCGTACTGTTTCTGACTGTGCTGGCCGTCGTCCGCGGACCGTTCTGGGGCTTCGTTGAGCACGGTCCGGTCCAGCCCGGTACTTGGGGCGGCCCGTCCCACGCCGGTGCCTGGGTCGCGCACGGACTGATCGCTCTGCCGTGCATTGTGATGTTCCTGTTCGTATTGCGAGGTATCGCGGCACTGCAGTCCCTACTGGTCCAGGGGACACACAAGTGGGTGCTCCCGGCAACCATCATGTTGACGGCCGGTGCGCTCGCATTCTTCTGGGCCTGGCTGCAGCAGGTGTGAGTAGGGTCCAAACTGTGCAGATGCCGAACGGGTGGCCGCGGGGCCGGTGGGCGTGGGTCGCCGGCCTCGGCGTTGCCGCACTGCTGTTCCTGACGATCCTGGATCTCGGACAGCACTACGAGGTGCAGCTCGGGGCAGTGCTGGCGCTGGCGATCGCGCGTGGGCTGGCGCTGAGCCTCTCGTGGCTGCGGCCACGTGCGGCGGTGGTCGTCTCGCTGTTCGTCACAGCTGTCACGGCCGCGCTCACAACGCCGGTGAGCTCCAGCGAGCCCTGGCCGTGGGGTACGACGGCAGCGTTCGGGCATGCACTCGTACTGGCGATCGCAGGTGCTCGCGGACTCCGCCGACGCGAGCAGGTCGGCTGGTGGATCGCCACGGAGGCACTGGGGGTCATAGCGATCCAGCTGTCACCGGACCGCGGCGGCTGGGGTGGTCTGATCACCATGGCCGTCCTGTCGGGCGTCGCCGTGGTGGTTGGAGATCTCCTGCGTTCCCGCAACGAGACCAGTCGGCGCCTTGTCGAACAGGAGACGATCAGTAAGACCGAGCGTGCCGAGCGGGAACGGCTGCAGGAGCGGGCCCGGATCGCCCGCGAGCTGCATGACGTCGTCGCGCACCATCTGTCGGTGGTGGTCGTCCGTGCGGACAGTGCGCCGCACCGGCTGCCTGACGTACCGGATGCGGTGCGGGAGGAGTTCACCGGTATCGCGGACGAGGCACGTGCGTCGCTGACCGAGATGCGTCGGGTACTGCGGTTGCTGCGTGAGCCTGAGGAACGACCTGCTGAGCTGGGGCCTCAGCCCGGTCTACAGGATGTGGCGGCGCTGGTGGAGAGCACGCGACGGGCCGGCGCCGACGTACGACTCGTAAGCGGCGATCTGCCAACCCCACTGGATCCCGCTGTGGAGCTGACCGCGTACAGGGTCGTCCAGGAAGCTCTCAGCAACGCAGTACGGCATGCACTGCATGCGACGGTGGAGGTGGCGGTACGTCGTACGTCGGCCGAGCTGGAGGTGACAGTGCAGAACGAGAAGCCGCCACGTCCTGTCGTACCGGCCCCAGGTAGCGGGCAGGGGTTGCGGGGGATGCAGGAGCGGGTGGCGCTCGTGGACGGGACGGTCAGCGCTGGGCCGACCCCAGAAGGCGGTTATCTGGTACAGGCTTTGATTCCCGTCGGAACGGAGGTGGCGAGTGGCGATCACGGTGCTGGTGGTTGACGACCAGGAGATGGTACGGGCCGGCTTCAGCGCACTGCTCGACGCGCAGCCGGACCTGCAGGTGGTGGGTCAGGCCGGCGACGGTGCGCAGGCGGTCGAGCTGGCCGCGCAGCTGGAGCCTGACGTCATCCTCATGGACGTACGGATGCCGGTTCTCGACGGTCTCGCCGCGACCAAGCGGATCCTTGCTGGGTCGGCGCCTGGTGAGCCACCGCGGGTCGTGATGCTGACGACGTTCGATCTGGATGACTACGTGTACGCGGCGCTCCGGGCTGGTGCGAGCGGCTTCCTGCTGAAGCACTCGACCCCGGACGAGTTGGCTGCTGCGGTACGCGTCGTGGCCGCGGGGGATGCGCTGTTGGCCCCGTCCGTCACCCGTCGGCTCGTCGAGGACTTCGCGCGCTCCCAGCCCGTCGTCGGGACCACGCCGGCTCGCCTGACACCGAGGGAGACCGACGTACTGCGGCTGGTTGCACGGGGACTGTCCAACCGGCAGATCGCCGAGGAGCTGGTGCTGGCCGAGCAGACCGTGAAGACCCACGTCAGCAACATCCTGACCAAGCTGGACCTCCGGGACCGCGCACAGGCCGTCGTCTACGCCTACGAGTCAGGCGTAGTGATCCCCGGTCCGCGACACTGAGTAGATGGACGTCCTGGAGCGTGTACGCAGCCTGTGCCTCGCCCTGCCCGAGGTGACCGAGCGGCCCAGCCACGGCGAGCCGACCTGGTTCGTCCGCGACAAGAAGACCTTCGTCATGTACGCGGACCACCACCACGACGACCGGCTCGGCGTCTGGATGGCCGCACCGCCTGGCGTTCAGGAGTCTCTGGTTGCCGATGATCCGGAGCATTTCTACCGCCCGCCGTACGTCGGCCATCGGGGCTGGCTGGGCGTGTACCTGGACGTGGACGTCGACTGGGAGCACTTCGAGGATCTCGTCGAGAATGCCTACCGCCAGATCGCCCCGAAGACCCTGATCGCCCAGCTGCTCACGCGGTACGGCAGCTGACGTACTTGTGGTTGCATGTGGTCATGCACCCACGCGCAGGCCAGCCAGCACAGCCCGAGGACCTCGTCGACGTCGACGCCATGCTGGCGGCGTACGGCGACATCACGCCGGACGTGGACAACCCGGCCCAGAAGGTCGTTTTCGGTACGTCGGGACACCGCGGCTCGAGTCTCGACGGCGCCTTCAACGAGGCACACATCCTCGCGATCACCCAGGCCATCTGCGAGTACCGCACCGGTCAGGGGACGGCTGGTCCGCTGCTGGTCGGCCGTGACAGCCACGGTCTCTCGGAGCCCGCGTGGCGCACCGTGCTCGAGGTGCTGGCCGGTAACGACGTGCAGACGCTCGTGGACAGTGGCGACCGCCTGACGCCGACCCCTGCCGTGTCGCACGCGATCCTGCGGCTGAACCGCGGCGCCGGCGCGGACGCCGACGGCATCGTGATCACGCCGTCGCACAACCCGCCGCGGGACGGCGGCATTAAGTACAACCCACCGCACGGCGGTCCGGCCGACTCCGACGCCACCAGCTGGATCGCGAACCGGGCCAACCAGTTGATCGCCGGCGACAACCGTGAGGTCCGCCGCAAGCCCTTCGAGCAGGCCCGGACGAGCGCCGGGGACTACGACTTCGTCGGGCACTACGTCGACGACCTGCCGTCGGTGCTGAACCTGGCCGCGATCCGCGACGCGGGCGTGACGATCGGCGCCGACCCGCTCGGTGGTGCGAGCGTGGACTACTGGGCGGCGATCGCGGAGCGGCACGGCCTCGACCTGACGGTGGTGAACCCGCGGGTCGACCCGGCCTGGTCGTTCATGACGCTGGACCACGACGGCAAGATCCGGATGGACTGCTCGTCGCCGTACGCGATGGCCTCACTGGTCGCGCAGCGCGACAAGTACGACGTGGCGACCGGGAACGACGCCGACGCGGACCGGCACGGCATCGTCACGCCCGATGCCGGGCTGATGAACCCGAACCACTACCTGGCGGTCGCGATCTCGTACCTGTTCAGCAACCGGCAGTGGGGTCCTGACGTCGCCGTCGGCAAGACACTCGTCTCGTCGTCGCTGATCGACCGTGTGGTCGCGGACCTCGGCCGGCGGCTGTGGGAGGTGCCGGTCGGCTTCAAATGGTTCGTGCCTGGTCTTGTCGACGGCTCTGTCGGTTTCGGGGGCGAGGAGTCCGCAGGTGCGAGCTTCCTGCGTTTCGACGGCACGGTGTGGACGACGGACAAGGACGGGATCCTCCTGGCGCTGCTGGCGAGTGAGATCACCGCGGTGACGGGGGAGACGCCGTCGAGGACCCATGCCAAGCTGGTGGAGCGCTTCGGCGCCTCGGCGTACTCACGGGTCGATGCGCCGGCCACCCGGGACGAGAAGGCCAAGCTGTCCGCACTGTCGGCGGACGCGGTCACAGCGACCGAGCTGGCCGGTGAGCCGATCATCGACCGGCTGACGCGCGCACCGGGCAACGACGCCCCGATCGGTGGCCTGAAGGTCACCACCGAGTCGGCGTGGTTCGCTGCGCGCCCGTCGGGCACCGAGGACCTCTACAAGATCTACGGGGAGTCGTTCAAGGGCGCCGAGCACCTGGAGCAGGTCTTCGAACAGGCCCGCGACGTGGTGTCCGCAGCGCTCGCCTAACGCACGAACGAGTCCAGCAACCGTTCAAGGTCCGCAGCGGGATCCTCAGTGATCCCGCTGTGGATCGGCCCCGGATGTACGACGGTACTGCGGGGCGCAGCCAGCCATCGGAAGCGCTCGCTGATGGTGGTACCCGCAGCCGGTCCTCCAATCGCTTCGCCCGCGCAGATGGCGCGCACCTGCTCGAGTGACGCGCAGACGATGTCCACGTCGACGTTTGGGTCCAGGGCGCGCAGGCGATCCGGCTGCACGTCCCAGGCCGCACCCAGGTAGTCCAGCGCGCGGCAGTACAGCACAGCGCCGACGTTGATGAACTCACCGCGCTGGATGCGCGGCGCCGCGCGCAGGATCACATAGTCGAACGGCTTCACCGGACACCTCCCGGCACCCACGCGGCGCGGTGCTCGAGCCGCGCCGTCAGATGACCGAGGTAGCGTTCCCGGTCGCCGTCCTCGATCCACTGTGACGGCACCAGCCCGATCACCTCTTCGAGCAACTCGGGAGTGATCGCTGCCGCCAGTTCGGCGTCGACCTTCGCCACACCCGGCATCGCGACCGAGAAGACGTGGTCCGAAGCGTCGTACGGGAGTGAAGCGAACTTCTCCGCGGACATCCACGAGTGATGGA
Source organism: Kribbella sp. (assembly GCA_035697365.1). Lineage (GTDB taxonomy): Bacteria > Actinomycetota > Actinomycetes > Propionibacteriales > Kribbellaceae > Kribbella. The sequence goes on from DASSDE010000514.1 coordinate 5,087, forward strand.
AGTACAGCGCGGCGCCGTGGTCGATCAGCCACAGGTTCTTGTGCCAGACGAGCATGTTCGTGTTGCGCCACGAACGGTCCACATTGGCGACGTACGCGTCCAGCCAGAGGATGCGCGCCATCACGTCGTCACCAGGGTTGCCGGCCGACCCGTCGTACCCGAACGAGCCCGGCAGGAAGTCGACCGCCAGGTTCAGCCCGGCGCTGCGGATCAGCAGCTCCTGGATCTCGAAGTCCGGCTCGGACCGGCCGATCGCCGGATCGAGCTCGATCAGCTTCAGCTCCGGCACCCGCAGCCCGAGCCGCCGGAACAGCTCGCCGACGATCACCTCGGCAACCAGCGCCTTCGGCCCCTGCCCGGCGCCGTGGAACTTGATCACGTACGTCCCGAGATCGTTGCCCTCGACAACACCAGGCAACGACCCACCCTCCCGCAACGGCAGCACGTACCGGGTCGCAATCACCACAGGCAAACTCACGCCGCAGAGCCTAACGGGTTAGCGGCCGGGTACCCGTGAGAGGTGAGGAACCCCCTGTTCGGAGTCGAAGAAGAGTTACTGCTGGTATCCGCCACCGGCGATCCACTTCCACGCAGCAAAGCGGTCGTAGCGGACCTGCAGGATGTAGAGCTCGAGCTGACACGTGCCATGGTCGAGATCAACTCTCCGGTCTGCCGAACAGCCGACGAGTTGCGTGGTCACTTGCTAACCATGCGTGCAGAGCTTGCCAGTGCCGCCGCGGACGAGGGCGCCCGACTGCTCGCGATCGCTGTGCCACCGCAGGGCAAGCCGGCCCAGGCGATCACCAACAGACCGCGCTACCAGGAGCTCGCCGCGCGGTGGGGGTTGTTGGCGCGCGAGCAGGGCGTCTGCGGATGCCACGTCCATGTCGACGTTCCGGACCGGCAAGCGGCTGTTCGGGTCAGCAACCACCTACGGCCCTGGCTGCCGGTGCTCCTCGCCCTCACCGCGAACTCTCCGATCTACCTGAACCGGGACACCGGCTTCGCGAGCTGGCGGTGGCTGATGACTACCCGCTGGCCGTGCGCGGGGCCGCCGCCGTACCTGGAGTCACCGGAGCACTTCGACGCCCTGGTGAGCATGCACCTGGACGCAGGCACGCTCGTCGACGAGCGGATGGTCTACTGGGACATCCGGCCGTCGTCCCACCTGCCGACAGTGGAGGTGCGGGTCAGCGACGTTCCGCTGACTGTCGACGAGACCGTGCTCCTGGCCACGCTGATCCGTGCACTGGTGATGACCGCGCTGGACGACGGCAGCCAGGGTGCGAAGCTCGAGCCCGAGGTACTGCGGGCCGCGTACTGGCTCGCAGCCCGCGACGGACTCACGGGGAACGGCCTGGACGTCCGGTCCGCCGAACCAGCGCCGATGGCCGAGATCCTGGACCGGCTGCGGCGGCATGTCGAACCAGCCCTGCGAGAACTCGACGTACTGGAGCTCGTCGACGACGGACTCCGGCGTGCGCTCACCGACGGCAACGGCGCGGTCAAGCAGCGCAAAGCCTTCCGTGCCGGCGGGGATTTCACCACCGTTACGGAGATCAAGCCCTAGCCTCCACGGCCTTGACGTGCGCAAGATGGGAACCTAGATTGTCACCAATCTTGCGCACAACAATGGAGGCAGTATGCGTGTCTCAGTGCTTGGCTACGGCGAAGCCGGACGTCGGCTGGCCGCAGATCTACTGGCCGCGGGCGCCGAGGTACGCGCCTTCGACATCCGGCGGGTGGTCCTCGCCGACGGGATCGCCGGCGCTCCGACGATTGCCTCGGCGGTCGAAGGAGCCGACCTGATCCTCAGCCTGACCACGGCCGCGGGCGCGGTCGACGTGGCGCAGGCCGCCGGACCGCATCTCGGCCCGGACGTCGTCTATGCCGATATGAACGCCTCGTCGCCCGAACGCAAACAAGAGGTCGGCGCGGCACTCGGTGCCGGTCTGTACGTCGACGTGGCCATCCTCGCCCCGGTACAGCGCGCGGGGATCCGCACCCCGGTGATGGCCTGTGGTCCGGGCGCCAAGCGCTTCGCCGAACTTCTCGGCCCGTTCGGCGCCTCGGTCGATCTCGTCGACGGCGATCCCGGGGTCGCGACAGCGCGGAAGCTGCTCCGCAGCATCTTCATGAAATCGCTGGCCACCGGTGTACTCGAGGCCCTCACCGCGGGCCGGGCCGCCGGTTGTGAGGACTGGGTACACGGCCAGATCGTCGCGGAGTTGGGCAGCGGCGGTCCGGCCTTGGTCGACCGGCTCATCTCCGGCACGTACCGGCACGCCCGCCGACGGCGCCACGAGATGGAGGATGCGCGCGACTACGGACGCCGGCTCGGCACGCCGCACGAGATGACGCTCGCGTCCATCGCCTGGCTGTCCGCGATCGAACGCGGCGAACGTCACGCGACGGGCTGACGACGGTGACGACAGCGACGGCCGCGATCACCGATGTCAGAACAGAACTGCTCGTGGTCCCGGTGGAACCGAGGCTGCGCGCGTACGGCTCGGACGTGGTCAACCTCGTCCGGGTGCTGGTCCGGGATGCCGACGGCGCTTGCGGCACCGGCTTCACCTACACCCTCGGAGCCGGCGCCGGCATCGTCTGCCGGATGATCGACGACCTGATCGGACCGGCCATCATCGGCGGGCGGACCGATGAGTGGGACGGACGCCGATCACGGATCGCGGCCGGTACGCGGCGGCTCGGCAGGTCGGTGTTCACTCCGGCGCTGTCCGCCGTCGACATCGCCGTCTGGGATCTGCGCGGACTGCAAACGAACCAGCCGCTGTACGCCGTACTCGGCGGCCAGGCGCGGGCGATGCCGATCTACGGTTCGGGCCGGGGGAGCAATGGCCTCGAACTCGACGAGCTCGTCGAGCAGACTCTCGGCTACCTGAGCGACGGCTATCCGGCGGTCAAGGTACGAGCCGGTGCACGATCGCCGGAGGCGGATCTCGAACGACTACGTGCGGTCCGCGCCGCGGTGGGCGACGACGTGCAGTTGATGGTGGACTGCAACGAGCAGCTCACACTCCCGGACGCGCTCTGGTTCGGTCGCCGGCTGGCCGACCTCGGGTTCCGATGGCTGGAGGAGCCGCTGATCGCGGAGGACATCGAGGGCCACGCAGTGCTGGCGGCCCAGCTCGACGTTCCGATCGCCGTCGGCGAGCACCTCGTCGGCCGGTACGAGTTCGCACACCACCTGCGGACAACGCCGATCGGCATCTATCAGCCCGATGCCGCGCTCACAGGTGGAATCGGAGAGGCGATGCGGATCGCCGCGCTCGCCGAGGCCGGCAACCGATCGATCAACTTCCACTCGCTGCCGGAGCTCCATGTCCACCTGGCCGCAGTGTGCCCGAACGCCTGCTATGTCGAGGATTTCGGCATCCTCAACGGCGTTCTCGGCGAGGTTCTGAAGCCGCACGACGGCAGCGTCGTGCCGCCCGAACGCAGCGGTCACGGGATCGTCTGGGACACCGACGCGGTGCGCAGTTTCACGCAGCCGTATTGACCGGCCGTCAGCTCT
>DASSDE010000515.1:0-2969 GCA_035697365.1 Kribbella sp.
GCCGTCCGGGGCGAACGCGAAACCGGCGCCGTCGACCCAGCGCGGCAGGATCGCTCGCAGCTGCTCCTCGGCCCAACGCCGGCCGTCCGCCTCGCCGTACGCGGTCTGCTTGCGAGCCAGCCACAGTGGGTGAATGACGTCGAGCACGTTGCACGCGTTGTAGTTGTCGCCGGTGAACATTCGCCGGTCGTTGCTATGGGCAAGTACGGTCGCGACAGCCTGCTCTGGGTACGGGAGCGGGAGGCCGAACTGCGCGTACGTACCACGGGTGAGCCGGTAAAAACCGTTCACGACCTGCAGCAGACCGTCGTCCGGATGCGCCGATCCCCAGGCTCCGGTCGCCGGATCGACGCGCGTCACGAGCCAGCCCATCAGGAGCTCGAGCGGCCCGGACTCCTTGTGGTCGTGGAGGTTTCGCGCCAGCGCCGTACCGAGCGCATCGATGCCGGAGCCGGACGACCAGGATCTTCTTGCCCAGGGCAACTTGTCGAGATCTTCGAGCGTGAAGTCGGTGGTGATCGGGTGCTCGAAGCTGCTGCCCAGAACCTGGAGCGCGTACCCGACACACAGGACGTGGTAGCTCGCGGGACCCTCCAGGACCGACAGCTCGACGTCGGACGGTTTCCCCAGACCGTCGTCGGACAGGTCTCCGGGTGATACCAGTCCGGTCGCCGGATCCTGGCGCGCGCGGAGCCGGCGGACAAGGTCGTCGCGGGTGTGGCCGGCAGGCGTCCGACGTACCAGCAGGTCCGCGATCTCGATGGCGTCACACCACGGCCGGATCTCCGGTTCGCGGTCGATGCCGGGGCGGTCGACGAAGCGCGATCCGTCCCAGGAGCGCGCGAGGACGTCGTCCACCTGACCGCGGGCCTGCGCGGCGAAGTCGGCAAGCTTGGTTGGCAGATCACCTGACACGGACGCTCCTGTCCGAGAGCGGAGGACGCGGGCCGGGTTGCCGGCCGCGATCGAGTTGGCCGGGATGTCCTTGGTGACGACCGCCCCGGCACCGACGATGCAGTGCGGGCCGACGGTCACGCCGTCGAGGATGGTCACGTTCGAACCGATCCACACGTCGTCGCCGATCGTGATGCCGCGGGCGGTGATCGGCTGCCGGAAGACCGGCGTACCGGCGGCGGTGCCGTGGTTGAACGCGAGGATCGAGGTGTGCGCACCGATCCGGACGCCGTCGCCGATCGTCACCTCACCGCGGACCGCCGCGAACGGGTTGATCGTGGAGTCCGAGCCGAGCGCGATCCGGCCGGTGACGTAGGCGTGCGCAGCGATGTACGAACGCTCCCCCATCCGGAGCTCGTCGCAGTACACCGCGGCCGATTCCGCGACGTACACGTCGGCCCCGAGCTCGACCGACCCGCCGAGCCGCGCCTGCCGCTCGGCCTGCTGGTCTCGCTCGTCGTCGGACGCCTTGCGGGCGTACTCCCAAGGCAGGAAATCCAGTCGCAACGGCTCGTTCGGCACCATGGGAAAACGCTATCCAAATCTTCCCGGGCCCGCTAGCCCTGAAATGCCGCTGCTAATCTCCGGTCTGACATGAACACTTTTCCGTCTGTGCGAGGGGCGGCCGGGCGATGACGACGAGCGGAACCGTTGCGGACTCCGGCGCCGACGACGACCGCCCGACAAGCGGTACCCGCCGCAGTCATCGAGTCACGATCAGCGACCTCGCGCGGCGGTTGCACATCTCGAAGGCGTCCGTTTCGTACGCGCTGAACGGCCGCGCCGGGGTCAGCGAGGAGACCCGGCAACGGGTGCTCGACCTGGCCGAGGAGCTGGGCTTCCACCCGAACTCCGCGGCGGTCGCGCTGTCCGCGAGCCGGACCCGGACGATCGGCATCGTGATCGCGCGCGATCCCTCGCTGATCTCGACCGAAGCGTTCTACATGCGGACACTGGTCGGCATCGAGCAGTACCTGAACGAGGTGGATTCCTCGCTGCTGCTCCGGCTCACCGGCGAGCACGGCGAGGATCTGGACGTCCTGCGACGCTGGTCGCGGCAGGGGCGCGTGGACGGGTACATCTTGTTCGACGAACTCGAGAACGACCAGCGCATCCCGCTGCTGAAGGAACTCGGCGTGCCGTGCGTGGTGGTCAGCTCGAACGATCCGGACGACACGGTCGGGCGGCTGATCAGCTCTTCGACCGGAACCGTATCGCTGCTGCTCGAGCACCTGTCCGAGCTCGGGCACACCGACATCGCGCACATCAGCGGGCCGTTCAAGTTCATCCACGAGCGGATGCGGGTGCAGACGCTGCTCGAACAGGCCGAGCAGTACGGCATCACGGTGCGGCACATCGAGGGCAGCTACCGGTACGACGACGGCGCCGAGCTCACCCGGCAGTTGCTGACCGGGCCGAATCCGCCGACGGCGATCGTGCTCGGGAACGACCTGATGGCGGTCGCGGCGCTGCGCGTGGCGCTGGATCTCGGTACGGCCGTACCGGACGAGGTGTCCGTGCTGGCGTGGGACGACTCGCCGCTGTGCGAACTCGCACGGCCCGGGATCACCGCGGTCGACCAGAAGACGATGGAACGCGGCCGCGCCGCCGCCGACCTGCTGCTGCGGATCATCACCGGCAACAGCACCGCCCACGAGGAAGCCCCCGCCGGCGAACTCCGCCCCCGCGCATCCTCCGGCCCGGCACGCTCCTGACGCCCTCCCCCACTTGCCTGGCAACTGCGGCACATGCGCGGGGTTGCGGCACCAGTTTGAAGACTGTGTGAAATCGGGTGGTTTCGGTGTGTGTCGGATTGCGTTTGCCGGTGCAGCGGAGGAGGTTGGGCGGGTCACGAGGTCGTAACGAACACGCTGCTACTGAACCGGTTAGGGTTTCGAAACTTAACCGGTTAGGTCAGTATGGGGCCGATCCGCCCCCGCAGGTCCGCGGGGGCTCGAAGGGACGAGGGAGTCCGACGTGAGACTGCGTTCGCTTGTAGCCGCGGTTGCGGCGAC
>DASSDE010000516.1:0-5961 GCA_035697365.1 Kribbella sp.
AGCTGCTCGTGCACCTCGCGCACGGTCAACGCGCCCGGTGCGGCCCAGAGTTGCTCCATCACCAGCCGCTCCAGGTCCCCCAGCGGACGGGGCTGCGCCTTCTCCTCACTGACCACGTGACCAGTATAACTACACGTTGTAGTAGATCTGCGCTAGCATCTACTACGTAACGTCGTAGATGCCCTGGGGAGGGCCGCGTGGACACCCTGGATCTGGCTCGCTGGCAGTTCGCGATCACTACCGTGTACCACTTCTTCTTCGTGCCGGTGACGATCTCGCTGGTCGCGATCACCGCCGGCCTGCAGACCGCCTGGTACCGGACGGGGAAGGAGAAGTACCTGCGGCTGACCAAGTTCTACGGGAAGCTGTTCTTGATCAACATCGCGATGGGTGTGGTCACCGGCCTGGTGCAGGAGTTCCAGTTCGGGATGAACTGGAGCGACTACTCACGGTTCGTCGGTGACGTGTTCGGCGCCCCGCTGGCGCTCGAGGGGCTGCTCGCGTTCTTCCTCGAGTCGACGTTCATCGGCCTGTGGATCTTCGGCTGGGAGCGGCTGCCGCGGCTGGTGCACCTGGGCTGCATCTGGATGGTGGTGCTCGGGACGCAACTGTCGGCGTATTTCATCCTGGCGGCCAACTCGTGGATGCAGAACCCGGTCGGCTTCCGCTACAACGCCGACCGCGGCCGGGCCGAGCTGACCGACCTGGGAGCGGTGCTGACCAACAAGGTCGTGCTGGTCACCTATCCGCACACGATCTTCGCCGCGTTCATGGTCGGCGGCGCCTTCGTCGCCGGGGTCGCGCTGTGGCATCTGCTGCGGCGCCCGGACACGGATCGCGCGGTGTTCCGCTCGGCGCTCAAGATCGGCGCCTCGGTCGTGCTGGTGGCGAGCGTCGGGGTGGCGATCAGCGGCGACCTGCAGGGCAAGGTGATGACCGAGGTGCAGCCGATGAAGATGGCGGCGGCCGAGGCCCTGTACGAGACCGAGAAGCCGGCGTCGTTCTCCGCGTTCACCATCGGCACGCTGGACGGGTCGAAGGAGATCTTCTCGATCAAGGTCCCGTACCTGCTCTCGTTCCTGGCCACCGGGCATTTCGACGGCGAGGTCAAGGGCATCAACTCGCTGCAGGACGCGTACGAGCAGCTGTACGGCCCAGGCTCGTACAACCCGAACATTCCGCTGGCGTACTGGACGTTCCGGCTGATGATCGGCGTCGGGATGCTGTCCGCGGCGATCGCACTGTGGCTGCTGTGGACCACCCGCCGCGGCCGAGCGCCTGCTCGGTGGCTGATCTGGCTGGTGGCCCCGCTGCCCCTGCTGCCACTGGTCGCGAACACGTTCGGCTGGATCTTCACCGAAACCGGCCGGCAACCCTGGCTGGTCTTCGGGTTGCTGCCGACGGCGTCGGGGGTGTCGCCCGGTACGACGAGCGGCGAGGTGATCACGTCGCTGGTCGGATTCACCGCGCTGTACGGCGTCTTGGCGGTGGTCGAGACCAAGCTGCTGCTCCGGACCATCCGGGCCGGCCTGGCCGGGACGGATGCACCGCCCGAGGAGCCGTCCGGCCAGCCCGACAAGCCGCTGTCGTTCGCGTACTGAGGGGTTCGAGATGGAACTGACGACCGTGTGGTTCATCGCGATCGCGATGCTGTGGACGGGGTACTTCGTCCTCGAGGGCTTCGACTTCGGGGTCGGGATGCTGTACCGCGTGCTCGGCCGTGACGAGCGCGAACGGCGGGCCGCGATCACCACGATCGGCCCGGTCTGGGACGGCAACGAGGTCTGGCTGATCATGGCCGGCGCGGCGACGTTCGCCGCGTTCCCGGAGTGGTACGCGACGCTGTTCAGCGGGTTCTACCTGCCGCTGTTCGCGATCCTGGTCGGGCTGATCGTGCGCGGGGTCGCGCTGGAGTACCGCGGCAAGCGCGACGATCCGGTCTGGCGATCGCGGATGGACGTGCTGATCGTCGTCGGGTCGGTGCTGCCCGCCCTCCTCTGGGGAGTTGCCTTCGGCAACATTGTGCGCGGTGTCCCGCTGGACGCGTCGCACGAGTACGTCGGCAGTCTGGGCACCCTGCTCAACCCGTTCGCGCTGCTCGGCGGCCTGACCTTCGTCGCCGTCTTCGTCACGCACGGCGCGATCTTTCTGGCGTTGCGCACCACCGACGACCTGCGGATCCGGGCCAACCGGCTCGCCCTCCGCACCGGTGCGGTCGCCGCGGTGCTCGCGATCGCGTTCCTGGCGTGGGCGCAGGCGTTGCGCGGTGACACGGTCTCGGTGGTGATCGCGATCGCGGCGGTCCTCGCGTTCGCGGGTGGCCTGGTAGCGAACGTGCTGCGCCGCGAGGGCTGGGCCTTCCTCGGTACGACGTTCGCGATCGGGCTGGCCGTGGTGTCGTTGTTCGTCGCACTGTTCCCGGACGTGATGCCGTCGACGCTGGAGCCGGGGTCCACGCTGACCATCGCCGGAGCAGCTTCCTCGGCGTACACCTTGAAGGCGCTGACGATCATCACTGCGATCTTTCTGCCACTGGTCCTGCTGTACCAGGGCTGGACGTACTGGGTGTTCCGCAAGCGAATCGTGGCCGCATGAAGCCACTCGACCCGCGACTGCTCCGGCGCGCTCGTGGCGCACGGGTCTTCCTGGCTGCGTCAGCACTGATCGGTGTGCTGAGCGGGGTATTGATCATTGTGCAGGCGGTCCTGCTGGCGCACGGCATCGCAGGCGTCGTACTGCAAGGCAGCGGGGTCTCGGCAGTTGCCTGGGGTCTGGTGGCCGTTGTTGCTGGACGGGCGCTGCTCGTCTGGGCGCAGGAGGTCACCGCACAACGTGCTGCGGCCGCGGTGAAGTCGACACTGCGCCGGCAGGTGCTGGAGCATTCCCTCAAGCTGGGGCCGCTGTGGCTGAGCGGCGAACGCAGCAGTGCGCTCACAACGCTGCTGACAAAGGGCCTGGACGATCTGGACCCGTACTTCGCCCGCTACCTGCCACAGCTCGTACTGGCATCCACCGTGCCGGCCGGTGTGATCGGGTGGATGGCGACCGGGGACCTGATCGCCGCGGGGACAGCACTGATCACTCTGCCGCTCATCCCGATTTTCATGGCGCTGATCGGTTGGGTGACGCAGGCGCGCAGCCGGCGCCGTCAGCACGCGCTGGCGGTGCTCGCGCATCACTTCGCAGATGTGGTCGGTGGACTGACGACGCTGAAGCTGTTCGGTCGGGCGAAGGCGCAGGAGTCGGCCGTACGACGCGTGACCGACCAGCACCGCGCTGCGTCGATGGGGAGTCTGCGGGTCGCGTTCCTGTCGTCGTTCGCGCTGGAGTTGCTAGCGAGCCTGTCCGTGGCGTTGATCGCGGTGGGTGTCGGGCTGCGGCTGGTGGACGGCAAGCTCGGGCTGGAGACAGCGTTGATGGTGCTGATCCTGGCGCCGGAGGCGTACCTGCCGTTGCGACAGGTCGGCATGCAGTTCCACGCGAGTGCTGACGGTGTTGCTGCGAGCGAGGAGGTGTTCCGCGTACTGGAGACGCCGCTGCCCGAGCGTGGCGATCGCACCGACGTACCTGATCTCCGCGTGACGCCCTTGTCGTTGTACGACGTGACGGTGCGGTACCCGGGCCGTGAGGAGCCTGCACTGGACGGGTTCGACCTGGAGTTGCGGCCGGGGGAGGTGGTGGCGTTGACCGGAGCAAGTGGTGCCGGGAAATCGACTGCGCTGGCCGTACTGCTCGGGTTCGTCGCACCGGAGCGAGGTGTGGTCGTGGCTGGTGGCAGTGCGGCCGATGAGTTCGACCCCGCGGAGTGGCGACGGCAGTTCGCCTGGGTACCGCAACGGCCCGGCCTGCGGCTGGGGACGGTCGCCGACAACGTACGGCTCGGCCGCCCTGACGCGTCCGACGACGACGTCCGGCTGGCGCTCATCGCCGCAGGTGCTGGTGAGCTGGAGCTGGACAAGGCCGTGGGGGAGCAGGGGCAGGAGTTGTCGGGTGGTCAGCAACGACGGGTCGCGTTGGCGCGGGCCCTCATCACTGAGGCGCCGGTGTTGTTGCTCGACGAACCAACCGCCGGACTCGACGCCGACACCGAAGCCGCAGTAGTCAGCGGGCTACGGTCCAGCGGCCGTACGGTCCTGATGGTCGCGCACCGCCCGGCTCTGATCGCAGCGGCCGACCGCACCGTCGCTGTTGGAGCACGAGAGTTGGTGCACGCGTGAAGGGCTTGGTCCGTCCGCAGCGCGACGTGGTGTGGCGGCTGGTGCTGGCCTTGGCCTTGGGTGTTGCCGCAGCAGGCTCCGCCGTCGCGCTACTCGCCACCTCGGCGTGGCTGATCACAGCAGCGGCTGCACAACCACCGGTGCTGTTGCTGATGGTCCCGATCGTCGCCGTGCGTGCGTTCGGCGTCGGACGAGGTGTGTTCCGGTACGTCGAGCGCCTGGTCAGCCACGATGCGGCCTACCGAGTACTGGGCGAGACGCGTGCTCACATCACCGGACGCCTTGAAAAGCTGACCGTCCAGCGGAGAGGCGATCTGCTCGCGCGGCTGGTGCTGGACGTGGACGCGGTCCTCGACCTCTGGCTGCGCGTCCTGCTGCCCGTTGCGGTTGCAGTCGTGACAGCCGCCGCCACGGTCGGTCTCCTCGCGCTGCTGCTCCCCGCAGCCGGCGCAGCGGTTGCCCTGGCTGTCCTGGTCGCGTGCACGGTCGTGCCGTGGCTGACTGCTCGCACCGCACAGCGAGCCGAGCGCAGCATCGCCGGAGCCCGCGGGGACGTCGCCGCCTCCGCGACCGAGACCCTGCTGACAGCGGCCGACGTACTGGCCTACAACGCGGTCGACACCGTTCTGGACGACTTCAGCCGTCGCGACGCCCGGCTGGCTGCGGCCGAACGCCGCTCGGCCTGGAGCACCGGCCTGGGGAGCGCCCTGCTCGTCCTGTGCATCGGCGGCGCCAGTGTGGCCGCGCTGGTCCTCGGCAGCACGGCGGACGTGACCGGCCCGGTCTTCGCCGTACTGGTCCTCACCCCGCTCGCCTTGGCGGACGTACTCGGCGGGATCCCTGCGGCCGCCCAACTGGCCGTCCGGGTACGAGCGTCCCTCGCCAGAGTCCAGGAACTCGTAGACGCCCCGGACTCGGTGACTGAGCCCACCGAGCCGCTGCCGCTGCCGCCAGGCCGCGATCTGCAGGTGAACCTGCTGCGGGTCGGGTACGACGACACCGACGTACTGAACGGCCTCAGCCTGGACATGCCGGCTGGGAGTCGTGTGGTGATCACAGGGCCGAGCGGATCGGGCAAGAGCACGCTGGCGGCCGTACTGCTGCGATTCCTCGAGCCGCGCGGGGGAGAGGTGCTACTGGACGGTGTGGACCTGGCCAGGCTCGAAGGCGACCAGGTGCGGTCAGTTGTCGGGCTGTTGACGCAGGAGAGCCACGTGTTCGACACCAGCATCCGGGAGAACCTGCTGCTCGCGAAGCCGGGTGCGAGCGACCTGCTGCTGTCGAAGGCGCTCTACCGGGCCTGCCTCGGGACGTTCGTCGAGAACCTGCCGGACGGGCTGGACACGATGGTCGGGGAGCACGGGGCCCGGCTGTCCGGCGGAGAGCGCCAGCGGCTCGCGTTCGCGCGGCTCCTGCTCGCCGAGCGCGACGTGCTGGTCCTGGACGAGCCCACTGAGCACCTGGACGAGGAGACCGGCCGTGCGCTGCTGGCCGATCTCTTCGCCGCGGCCGGCGACCGAACCGTGGTCTTGCTCACCCATCGCCCCGAGTTGGTGCCTCATCACCTACCGCGACAACTGGTTTGCCTGACGTGACGAATGCGGGTGGCGGGCCGGGCGTCTGTCAAGATGGGGAACCGTGACCTCACAGCTCATCTCGCTGCTCTCCGACCAGGCCCTGATCACCCTTGTGGTTGTGATCGCGGTCGTCCTGGTCGTCGGTACCACCGGTCTGGTCGTCGCCC
>DASSDE010000517.1:0-4848 GCA_035697365.1 Kribbella sp.
GTTACCCTTGACCGGTGACACTTCGCTTGTACGACACCGCAACGGCAGCAGTGAGAGATTTCGCACCGGTCCATCCGGGCAAGGTCGGGATCTACCACTGTGGGCTGACGGTGCAGGGTGCCCCGCATGTCGGGCACATCTACAAGGAAGTGGTCTTCGACGTGCTGCGCCGGTGGCTGGAGCGCTCCGGCTACGAGGTCACCGTGATCGCGAACGTGACCGACATCGAGGACAAGATCCTCGCCAAGTCGGCCGAGCGCGGCGTCGCGTGGTGGGCGCACGCGTACGAGTTCGAGCGCGAGCTGCACTGGGCCTACGACGTGCTCGGCTGCCGCCCGCCGACGTACGAGCCGCGCGCGACCGGGCACATCCCGGAGATGCTCGAGCTGATCGAGCAGCTGATCGAGCGCGGGCATGCGTACGTCGCGGCCGACGGGTCCGGCGACGTCTACTTCGACGTCCGCTCCTGGCCGGAGTACGGCGCGCTCTCGCACCAGAAGATCGACGACATGGAGGCCGCCGAGGACGCCGACCCGCGCGGCAAGCGGGACCCGCGCGACTTCGCGCTCTGGAAGGGCTGGACCGAGGCGACGCCGCGGAGCGCCTCCTGGCCGGCGCCGTGGGGCCGCGGCCGCCCGGGCTGGCACATCGAGTGCTCGGCGATGGCGGGGAAGTACCTCGGCGACGAGTTCGACATCCACGGCGGCGGGCTGGACCTGCGGTTCCCGCACCACGAGAACGAGCTGGCCCAGTCGACCGCGGTCGGGCAGAAGTTCGCCCGGTTCTGGATGCACAACGCGCTCGTCACCACGGCCGGCGAGAAGATGTCGAAGTCGATGGGCAACAGTGCCGTCGTCCGGAACGTGGTCGAGCGGGTCCGCCCGATCGAGCTGCGTTACTACCTGGTGCAGTCGCACTACCGGTCGGTGGTGGAGTTCTCGTTCGAGGCGCTCGACGAGGCCGTGAAGAGCTTCCAGCGGCTCGAAGGGTTCGTGGAGCGGGCGACCGAGGTCACCGGCGGGACCGAGCCGGCGGCCGAGCTGCCGTCGGACTTCACCGCCGCGATGGACGACGACCTGGGCACACCCGCCGCGATCGCCGTCCTGCACAACACCATCCGGGACGGGAACAAGCTCGTCGCGGACGGCGACTCCGCTGCCCTCCGCGAGGCGCTCGCCGCGGTCCGGGGCATGCTCGGCGTGCTCGGGCTGGACCCGCTGGCCGAGCCGTGGGTGTCCCGGACGGGCAGCAGCGACGAGCTGACCGAGGTCGTCGACGGGCTGGTCAAGGCCCTGCTCGAGCAGCGCCAGGCCGCCCGGGAGCGCAAGGACTACGCCGCCGCGGACGCCGTTCGCGACCGCTTGAAGGACCTCGGCGTCGTCGTCGAAGACACCCCCCAGGGACCGCGATGGTCCCTCGCAGCATCACCATCTACAGAAGGAAACTGACGTGCCAGGCAGCAGCCAGCGCAAGGGAGCCATCCGGAAGAAGCCGCGGGGCAACCCGACGGCCGGTTCCGGTGGCCGGGTCCGCCGCGGACTCGAGGGCAAGGGCCCGACGCCGAAGGCGGTCGACCGGGTCAAGCACCCCGCGCACAAGCGGGCGAAGGCCGCCGAGCGCGCCAAGGACCGCGAACAGCGCGGCAGGCGCCCGGCGCGCAAGGACAACGACTCCACGGTCGAGTGGGTGTACGGGCGGAACCCGGTGGTCGAGGCGCTTCGTGCGGGCGTACCGGCCGCGGCGCTGCACGTTGCCGAAGGCACCGAGCGGGACGCCCGGCTGCGGGAGGCCCTGCTGGTCGCGGTCGAGACCGGCGTCTCGGTGCTCGAGGTCCCGCGCGCCGAGCTGGACCGGGTCACCGCCGGCGGTTCGCACCAGGGCGTCGCGCTGCAGATTCCTCCGTACGAGTACGCGCATCCGGACGACCTGCTTCAGCGGGCGTACGACGCGCAGGAGGCGCCGCTGATCGTGGCGCTGGACGGCGTCACCGACCCGCGGAACCTCGGCGCGATCACGCGGTCGGCGGCCGCGTTCGGCGCGCACGGCGTCGTCGTACCGGAGCGGCGTACGGCCTCCATGTCGGCGTCGGCGTGGAAGACGTCGGCCGGCGCCGCGGCCCGGATCCCGGTCGCCCGGGCCGGCAACCTGAACCGCGCGCTCAAGTCCTACAAGGACGCCGGCCTGCTGGTGATCGGCCTGGACATGGACGGCGCCGTCGAGCTGCCCGAGTTCGAGGCCGCCACCGAGCCGATCGTCTTGGTCATCGGCTCCGAGGGCAAAGGCCTCGCCCGCCTCGTCCGCGAGAACTGCGACCTGATCGTCTCCATCCCGATGACCAGCGCCACCGAGTCCCTGAACGCCGGCATCGCCGCCGGCGTCACCCTCTACGAAATCTCCCGCCGCCGGAGCTGACGCATGAGTGTGGGGCCGGAGAGGTTCTCTCCGGCCCCACACTCATGTCTGGATCAGTAGACGCTGACGCCGTATCGGGAGAGGGCTTCGGTGACGGGCTGGAAGTAGGTGGTGCCGCCGGAGGAGCAGTTACCGGAGCCGCCGGAGGTGAGGCCGAGGGCCTTGGTGCCGGCGAACAGGGCGCCACCCGAGTCGCCGCCCTCGGCGCAGACGTTGGTGCGGATCAGGCCGGTGACGGTGCCCTCGGCGTAGTTCACCGTCGCGTTGACGCCGGTGACCGAGCCGCTGTGCACGCCGGTGGTGCTACCGCTGCGCTTGACCGCCTGACCAACAGTCGCGTTGCCGGCGGACGTGATGTCCTGCGAGGAGCCGTTGTACAGGTCCACGGTTCCGGGGTGGTTCGTGTACGAAGTGCTGTACTTCACGATCGCGTAGTCGTTGCCCGGGAAGCTCGACCCGTACGTCGTCCCCAGCAGCGTGGTCTTGGCGGAGTTCGCGTACCAGCTGGAGGCGATGTTGCCGCAGTGACCCGCGGTCAGGAAGTAGTACGTGCTGCCGCTGCGCACGTTGAAGCCGAGCGAGCAGCGGTACTGGCCGCCGTAGATGGCGTCGCCGCCGGCGATGTACTTGGTCAGCTTGCCGGACATCTTCTCCAGCGTGACCCGGGTGCCGAACTGCTTGGTCACGCCGGTCAGCTGCGCCAGCTTCGCGCCGGTGACGGTGTCGTCGTACGACACGATGATCCGGCCGTCGGGATCGGTCTGCCATGCCGTGCCCGGGATCGTCGCGTTCTCACTCAGTGACGAGGTGATCGCGGCAGCCGACAGGGTGGACGGATTGACCGGTGCGGCCGAGGCCTGCGACGCCAGAAGTCCGGCGGCAGCAAGCCCGGCCGCGGCCAGGAGTGCGGTGGTACGGCGGAGTGGGGACAGGTTCATTGGTCTCAGCCTCCTCACGATGAGGACGCCTTCGGGGCGGGGCGTCCATGACTTCAACCGTGACGAGTCCTACCCACTATCTCGCTGGGTATTCAGACAAACTCGGAGCGTAGGGGAAACCTGCGCTCAGTAGATGGAGACCCCGTACGCGTTCAGCGCCTGCACGATCGGCTGGAAGTACGTCACGCCGCCCGACTTGCAGTCACCGGAACCGCCCGAGGTGAGCCCGAACGCCCACTGGCGGTAGAACAGCGGGCCGCCTGAGTCGCCCGGCTCGGCGCAGACGCTGGTACGGATCAGGCCGACGACCCGTCCGTCGCCGTAGTTCACCGTCGCGTTCAGACCGGTCACCCGGCCGCTGTGCAGGCCACTGGTGGCGCCGGAGCGGTACACCAGCTGGTTGAGGCCCGGGTTCATCGCGGTGGTGATGTCCTGCGAGTGGCCGTTGTACAGGTAGACGCTGCCGCCCGGCGGCTTGGTCTTGATGTCGGTCCGGTACACGACCAGTGAGTAGTCGTGGTACGGGTAGGTGGCGTTCCAGACGGCACCGGTGAACACCTTATGGGCGGCGTCCTGGTACCAGCGGGTCGCGTCCTTGCCGCAGTGACCAGCGGTGAGGAAGTAGTACTTGCCGCGGCGCTGGACGTTGAAGCCGACGGTGCACTTGTACTCGCCGCCGTACGTCGCCATGCCGCCGCTGATGTACTTCTGCAGCTTGCCGGGCAGCCTCTCCATCTTGATGTTGGTGCCGAGCTGCTTGGTGAGGCCGGTCAGCTTGGTCAGCTTCGTACCGGTGACGGTGGAGTCGTAGGACACCACGACGGTGCCGTCCGGCTTGGTCATCCACGCCGTACCCGCAGTGTGGATCTGGTCGTTCAGCGTCTTGGTGATCGCCTTGGCGGACAGGCGCGGCGGCTTCACCGGATCTGCCCCGGCTGGTACGGCGGCGGTGAGGGCAAGCGCGGCAGCCGCCACCACGGCCGCAGTTCGTCGCAGAGGTTTCATGGTCATCAGCCTTCCGGGGCGTACGGCTCTGATGCACGAGCTGGCAGCAAGAGGACGGTGCCCAACCTTAGAGGGCCGACTGGTTCAGTCGAGCCGCAGGGAGTGCAGGACGAAGGAGGCGAGTTCGCGGTACGCCTCGGCGTCGTTCAGGCCGGTACGCCGGGCGATGTCGCCGCGCTGGATCGCCTGCATCGTGTGCGCGATCATCTCGGCCGCGAAGGCGATGTCGACCTGCCGGAACGTCTTGTGGTTGATGCCGTCCTCGATCAGCTGCCGGACCCGCTCGGCCGCGATCCGGGTGTTCCGCTCGTACACCGAGCGGGCCGGCGCGAACGTCGCCACGTCGTCGAGAAAGGTCCGGCTGGCCGGCCGCAGGGCGTCCGCGACCGCGCCGAGGTACGCCGCGATCCGCCGGTCGTGCCGGGTCTGCCGGACGACCGCGGACTCCACCTGGGCGGTGGCGTTCTTGAAGTAGTGCTTGACCACCTCGACG
>DASSDE010000518.1:0-2860 GCA_035697365.1 Kribbella sp.
AGGTTGATCGCCTCGGCCAGGGCCGGTTCCTGGTCGGGGTGGAGATAGCCGATGAGCCGGCCGAGCTGGCTCTTCGGGATCGTCTGGATGTTGTCGCAGGAGATCGCGCTGGCGTGGTCGAGGCCGTTGTCCGGGCCGACCAGGACCTCGGTGGACAGGCCACGGATCGTGCTGGTGATCGGCGCGACCGTGACGTTGGTGAGCCGCGGGCGGATCAGCTCACGGGTCAGCACCACCACCGGGCGCGGTTTGTCGAGCCGGGCGATGTGCAGTGGGCGCATCAGTCGAGGTCGCTCAGCACCGTGCCGGCTGCCGCCGGAGCGAGACCTTCGAGGTCGGGGTAGTCGCCGGCGGTGCTCAGGATGGCGAGGTCACGGGCCGCCAGCTCGCGGCGGCGTTCGCGCTCCATCGCCCGGGCGACCACGGACGCCCGGCTGGTCGCCTTGTCGGTGGCGACGAGCTCGTCCATGAAGTCGACCAGGTCGTCCGGCAACCGAACGGTGATCTGCTTACTCATACTGCGAGAATACCATGAGCATACCGTTGTGGGATTCACTTCGGTAGCGTCTGCTCCACGAGCGTCGCCCAGAGCTGCTCGGCCGCCTGCCGGTCCTGGGCGGCGAGGGACGGATCGGCGCGGCGTTCGCGCGAGTAGTACAGGCCGGAGTCGTCCGCGACCTCCGGCGAGGTGGCCAGCCAGACGAGCGTCGCCGCGCCCTGTTCCGGCGTCCGGGCGAACGGCTTGGTCATCGCCATCATCACCTTCATCAGCCGGCCGTTGTTCGTGTTGAAGCCGGTCGCGACCAGCCCCGGCTCGAACGTGTACGTGTGGATCGTCGGCATCCGCCGCGCCAGCTCACCACCGAGCAGGATCAGCGCCAGCTTCGTCTCGCCGTACCGGCGCAGCGAGCCGCCCGCGATCCGCGCCGAGGACGAGAAGAACCGCTCGCCGCCGAGGTCGCCGAAGTCGATCTGCTTGGCCTTCTCGTGCTCGTCGGACGCGGTCCCGATCACCCGGGCACCCGGCGCGAGGTGGGTCGCGAGCTGCGTGGTGATCAGGTACGGCGCGACCACGTTCAGCGCCCAGGTCAGCTCGATCCCGTCGGGCGACACCTGGTGGCTGCCGAAGATCGCGCCGGCATTGTTCACCAGTACGTCGATGGCAGGCGCCCGCGCCGCGACGTCCACCACCATCTGCCGGATCGAGGCCTGCGAGGTCAGGTCGGCCTCGAACACGTCGGCGCCACCGAGCTCCCGCGCGACCCGATCGGCCTTCGCCCGGTCCCGCGCCACCAGCCCCAGTTGCGCGCCGCGGCCGGCCAGAGCGCGAGCGCCTGCAAGCCCGATCCCGTTCGTCCCACCGGTCATCAACACGTACATCGCCCGACTCCTCCCCAGACCGACCCGCCCGCAGTGTAGGGACGGGCCAGGTCGCGTGCAGTCACTTGGACGCTGGTCGAAGCGTGCCAGGTGGGAGATCAGTTGGGGGAGAGGGCGGACCAGGCGATCAGGTCCGTCGCCGGCAGCGACGGAAGGGCGGCGATAGCGGCCATCTCGCTGTCCAGGAGACCGACCAGCTGGGCCAGGCGCGTGGTGGCGTCAGGGGCCTCGAGGAGCTTCTGGCGGTCCGGAGTCATCAGCGTCATCGCGGCGGACATCAGGTACGACAGGGTGCCGGGGTCGTCGGGCAGGTCGCCGAGGTGCAGGCCCGGGCGGCTGATCTCGCTGACAGCTTCGGCGTACTTGCGGAACCGCTTCACCGCGACGCCGGCCGTGCCGAGCGGATCGTCGCCGAGCTCGTCGTCGAGCCACTCGACGTCCGCGACCAGGTAGTCCCCGCTGCCGTCCAGCTCGGACACCTTGAACCGGCGGTTCCCCGTCAGCGTGACCTCGATCGGTCCCTCGTCGTCCGCGTCCACGGTGACCTCGGAGATCGTCGCCGCGCAGCCGGTCCCGTACAGCGACCGGAACACCCGCTCACCCAGCTCGTACCCGTCCCGGACCGCGAGGGCGCCGCAGACCAGTTCACCGCCGTTCTCGACCAGGTCCCGGACCACCGCGCGGCCCTGGACGTCGGTCACCGGAATCGGAAGCACCAGCCCGGGAAAGATCACCGTGTCGACAGTGAGCAACGGCAGGCGGGAGTCCATGTCAACGAGCCTAGTGGACAACCAGCGTGCTCACGTCCTGTGACGGGCCCGGCCTGTGGATGGGCGGTCGGGGACGCGGGGGGTGACCACTAGACTGGCGACATGATTCGCCGCGTCGACCTGCGGGGCCGAGTGGCGGCCGGAGAGGTTTCTGACCTCCAAGCCGAAGTGCGTGCCCTCGTTCCCCGAGCCCTGTTCGACGTCGAGAAGGCTCTCGACGTCGTCCGACCGATCTGCCTGGACGTCCGCCATCGCGGTGTCGAGGCGATCCGGGAGTACGGCGAGAAGTTCGACCATGTGCGCGTCGAGGACATCCGGGTCCCGGCGGCGGCGCTGAAGACCGCTCTCGAGGAGCTCGACCCGGAGGTGCGCAGCGCCTTCGAGGAGTCGATCCGCCGGGTCCGCGAGGTCAGCCAGGACGAGCTGACCGCCGACATCGCCTCCGAGCCCGCCCCGGGGGGTCGGGTGACCCAACGATTCGTACCGGTCCAGCGCGTCGGTCTGTACGTTCCGGGTGGCCGCGCACCGCTGGCGTCCTCCGTGGTGATGAACGTCGTCCCGGCGCAGGGGGCCGGCGTACCGTCGCTCGCCGTCGGCTCTCCACCTCAGAAGGAGTTCGGGGGCCTGCCGCACCCGACGGTGCTGGCGGTGTGTGCGCTTCTCGGGATCGAGGAGGTGTACGCGATGGGTGGCGCGCAGGCGATCGCCGG
>DASSDE010000519.1:0-3529 GCA_035697365.1 Kribbella sp.
GCAGATGCTCGGCGGCAGCGGCCTGCTGAACAACTACCTGCGCTCGCACGACCTGTCGACGATCAACATCATCGGGAACTCCGAGTTGTTCCACGTCCTGCTGACGTCGCAGATCATCTGGAAGGACACCGGGTGGGCGACGATCCTGTTCCTGGCCGCGCTGTCCCAGATCGACTCGCAGTTGTACGAGGCGGCGAGCGTGGACGGCGCCACCCGGATGCGGCAGCTCTGGCACGTCACGCTGCCCGGGCTGCGCGGGATCATCATCCTGCTGTTCATCCTGCGGCTCGGTGACTCGCTGACCGTCGGGTTCGAGCAGATCATCCTGCAGCAGCAGGCGGTCGGCCGGGACATCAGCGAAGTGCTGGACACGTACGTCTACAACAACGGCGTGCTCGGTGGCGCCTGGGGCGTCGCCGCGGCGGTCGGCCTGGTGACGGGCATCGTCGGCGTCATCCTCGTACTGACCGCGAACAAGGTCGCGCACATCTTCGGCGAGCAAGGGGTGTACCGGAAATGAGCCGGAGGATTGTTCAGGGCGTGCCGATGCCCGGCTGGCCGATGCGGGCTTTCAAGGGCCTCGTGCTGCTCGTCTTCTGTGCGGTCGTGATCATCCCGTTCGTCGGGGTGATCTCGACCAGCCTCGCGCCGAACAAGCAGATCAACGAGTCCGGTGGCCTGGTGCTGCTGCCGAAGTCGATCAACTTCCGGGCGTACGAGTCGTTGTTCGCCGGCGGCGTGGTGACGCGGGCGCTGCTGGTCAGCATCTTCGTCACGGTCGTCGGCACACTGCTCAGCCTGGCGGTGTCGTGTCTGCTCGCGTACGCGCTGTCGCGGCCGAGCTTCACGGCCGGGAAGCCGATCCTGCTGATCGTGCTGTTCAGCATGCTGTTCTCGCCCGGCATCATCCCGCTCTACCTCACGGTCAAGGGTGTCGGGCTGCTGGACAGCATCTGGGCGCTGATCGTGCCGACGATGATCAGCGCGTTCAACGTCGTCGTCCTGCGGGCGTTCTTCATGAACCTGCCGAGCGAGATCACCGAGAGCGCCCGGATCGACGGCGCGGGTGAGCTGATGACGTTCACGCAGATCGTGCTGCCGCTGTCCAAGGCGGTGCTGTCGGTGATCGGCCTGTTCTACGCGGTGGCGTACTGGAACGCGTTCTTCTCCGCACTGCTGTACCTCAACGACTCCAAGCTGTGGCCGTTGCAGCTGGTCCTGCGGACGTACGTCATCAACGACACCCAACTCGGCAGCGCCGAGCTCGGCACCGAACTGCTGCCGCCGCAGGCCTCGATCCAGATGGCGATCCTGGTGGTCTCGATCGTGCCGATCCTGATCATCTACCCGTTCCTGCAACGCCACTTCGCGAAGGGCGTGCTCACCGGCGCCGTGAAGGGCTGATCACGGCGGCGTTACAAACTGCCGCTAAGGGGTTGCCCAGGGCAACGTCAGGGTTGCGCCTGGGCAAACCCCGTGGGAACGGCGAGTACCGTCGAACGGTATGGGGATCGAGGCACTCGAACGGGTGGGGCAGGGCGGGGAACAACAGCAGAAAGTCTTCTGGAGGGTGGTCCGGGAAGCAGTCCTCCTGGCCACTCTCTTCCTCGTGTACAGCGCGGGCCGGCAGCTCGCGGCACGACATACGGGGTCCGCGTTCGACCATGCTCGCGAGGTGCTGTCGTTCCAGAGCTGGCTGCATCTGCCGAACGAGGCGTCGGTCCAGCACTGGGCCCTGCAGTTCCCGCACCTGATCCAGGGCGCCAACCTGTACTACGCCAGCGTGCACGCGCCGCTGACCGCCGCCGTGCTGCTCTGGCTGAGCATCTGGCGCCCGAAGGCGTACTCACACGTGCGCTGGACGATGGTGGCGCTCACCGGTCTGGCACTGATCGGTCACATCGCGTTCCCGCTGGCGCCGCCGCGGATGATGCCGGGCTTCGTCGACACCGGTCTGCGGTTCGGGCAGTCCGTGTACGGACCGGACCACACCGGTGGCGCAGTGAACCAGTTCGCGGCCATGCCGAGCCTGCACGTCGGGTGGGCGGCTCTGATCGCACTGTCGATGATCCTGATCACCCGGTCGCGCTGGCGCTGGCTGTGGCTGCTGCACCCGGTCATCACGTTCGCCGTGGTCGTCGTAACCGCCAACCACTACTGGCTGGACGGCCTGGTCGCACTGGCCCTCCTGGCACTCAGCCTGCCGCTCCTGCTCCGCTCCGGTCTGCACGCCGACAGGCCGCGCCCCCGTAATTCAGTTCCGCCATCCAGAGTGCTCAAGTAACGTAGCTGGGCTCCCCTTACTCGCCGGAGGTTTCAGCATGCCCTCAGACACGTCCGACACTCTCCAGGCCGAGAAGGACTACCTGAAGACCTCCCGGGCGGCGCTGGCGCTGATGCGGGAGAAGACCGGCGCGCTGGAGATCCACAGTGCCGACCGGGTGAACCAGGAGTACCTGCAGGCCGCGATCTTCCGGCGGATGAAGGAGCTCGAGGACGACCCGGACGTGCCGCTGTTCTTCGGTCGGCTGGACTACCTCGAGCCGACCGTCGAGACGTTCCACATCGGCCGCCGGCACGTGAACGACGCGCTCGGCGAGCCACTGGTGGTGGACTGGCGAGCAGACATCTCGGTGCCGTTCTACCGGGCCAGCAAGACCGAGCCCATGGGTGTGGGAGCCCGGCGGCGGTTCGGTTTCACGCACGGCGAGATGACGGCGTTCGAGGACGAGGACCTGACCGCGAGCGGTGCGGTCGAACAGCACTCCGACATCCTGGACGCAGAAATCGAACGCCCCCGGTCCGGCCCGATGCGCGACATCGTGGCCACCATCCAGCCGGAGCAGGACGTGATCGTCCGGGCCGGCGTCGACGACACCATCTGCGTACAGGGAGCGCCCGGTACCGGGAAGACCGCGGTCGGCCTGCACCGAGCGGCGTACCTGCTCTACGCGTACCGCGACCAGCTCAGCCGCGCAGGCGTGCTCGTCGTCGGCCCGAACGCCAGCTTCCTGCGCTATATCGGTGACGTCCTGCCCGCGCTCGGTGAGATCGAGGCGAAGCAGACCACGGTCGAGGAGCTCGTCGCGCGGGTCAAGATCGCCGGGCCAGGCCCTGCGCCGGTCGACGTGCTCAAGGGCGATGCGCGGATGGCCGACGTACTGCACCGGGCGGTGTGGGCGCACGTACGGCAGCCGGCCGAGGCACTGGTGGTGCCGCGTGGGGCGCACCGCTGGCGTGTGGCGACGTACCAGGCCGAGGAACTCGTGGAGGAGCTGCGTACGCGCGGCATCCGGTACGGCGCCGGACGGGCGATGCTGCCGCAACGGCTGGCGCATGCGGTACTGCTGCGGATGGAGGCGGCCGGGGACTCGCCGGACGACCGCGTCCAGGACTCGGTGGCCAGGAGCCGTCCGGTCAAGCAGTACGCCGAGGCACTGTGGCCGGCCGTGGACCCGGCCAAGCTGCTGTACCACCTGTTCACGGACCCGGAGGCGCTGGCCGAGTACGCCGACGGCATTCTGACCGC
>DASSDE010000520.1:0-3358 GCA_035697365.1 Kribbella sp.
CCCGTCATCGCCGTCTTCCTGCTGCTCCAGAAACGCATCCTCAACAGCATGGGCGGTGCCGTCAAAGGCTGACCGCCCAGCCCGTCCACCCCCTTGTGAGGCAAGAATGCGCCCCAGCCGTCGATCACTCCTGCTCGGAACAACCGCCGGCGGCGTCGCCGCCTGGGCCGGCCTCCCGGCCCTGACCGCGTCCGCCGATCCACTCGTGTACGACTCGCCCCAGGCCTTCGACGCCGCGCAAGCGGGCTATCTGGCCTCCGACCCGCAGAACAACGAGATCGGCCTGTACGCCTGGGGCGAGTCGTACTTCCTGCTCAGCCTGCTGCGGATGTACGAGGCCTACCAGGACGAGCGGTACTTGCGCACGTTCGAGGACCGGGCCCGGCACGTGATGGCCACCACCGATCACGCCCGGCACGTCAAGGACTATGCCGGACGATCCGGCAAGGTCTGGCGTACCGCAGGCAACTACACAGCCGGTCACGGCGTGCTCCCGGACGGCACCGGCAAGGCGGCGGTCCAGGTTCGCTGGGCCGGATCCCGGTCCGGCGAGTCGACGGCCGAGGTCTCGAACGTCGCCGACGGCCTCTTCGACCTGGTCCTCCGCAACCCGGCCACCACCACGGTCGTGACGCTGCCGGGCGTGACGCTCGATCCGGCGTCGCCGACGTACGTCGTCACCGCCGTCAACAATGCGTACAACGCGGGGCTGCGCTGGACCGCGGTCGACCTCCGTGAGGCTCCGGCCGCGGCGCCCGCGCCGGCAGCGGGCACGATCACGTTCCAGCCGCAGTTCTACGTGTTCGCCGTACACACCGGGATGGTCGCGTTCCCGCTCGCCCGGTACGCGCGGATGGTGCTCAAGTCGCCGAAGCTGCGCCGTGGTCCGCGCGTGCGGTTCGCGCAGCAGCTCCTCGACGCGGCGACCGAGGCGGTCGCGTTCCACGACGCGGAGTGGGTGTCGCGACCGGACGGGACCGGGGACTACGTGTGGCCGAAGGGGGCGCCGATCCCGTTCGACGGCACGATCCAGCCGTACAACCAGAGTCAGGCGATCGGCCAGGTGCTGGTGGAGCTGTTCCGGGCGACCGGCAACCCGCACTACCGGTCGCGGGTCGTGCAGATGCTGAAGGCGTACCAGCCCGCGTTGCGGATCGTTGGCGACGCCTACGTGTGGACCTACTGGCCGCCGTACAGCGAGCTGTATGCCGGGTACCCGAAGACCGCCGGCATCTCGGAGTACACGCCGTCGTACCCGGCCTCGAAGCAGATCGAGGACCTGAGCCATGCGGCGATCAGCACGGAGTTCGTGCATGCGGCCTACGACGCGGGGATCGACGGCGGGCCGGTCACCGACGTACAGGCGTTCGCCAGAACGTTCACGCACAAGCTGATCAGGTCCGCCACCGAGGTCTGGCTCCGCGTCGACGGCACTGGCGTGGCGGTTCCGGCCAATGCGGTGCAATGCGCGCGCTGGGGCGAGTTCGCCGAGCAGGATGTGCTGATCTACCAGCAGTCGTTGCGGGTCTACGACGCTGTGCAGCTGGTTCCTGTGCAAGGCTCGCATGCGTTGGGCATCGCGTACCTGAACTGGGCGAAGAACTCTGGCTGGAGGAACAAGTGAGACTGCTCCGGATCCATACGTCCGACGGCTTGCGGGACGCCGTCCTGAACGACGACGGAAGGGTGCAGCCGCTGGCGGGCCCGGCCGAGCCGTTCGGCGCCCGGCGCGAGCGAACGCCGGACGGCGCGGCGCTGGACCTCGACGCCGTCCGGATCGCGCCGCCGCTCGACCCCGGCAAGATCGTCTGCGTCGGCCTGAACTATGCCGACCACGCGGCCGAGGGCGGGCAGCAGGCGCCGGCCGAGCCGATCCTGTTCATGAAGGCGCCGGACACCGTGGTCGGCGCGTACGACGACGTGGTGATTCCGCGCGGCGGCGAGAAGACCGACTGGGAGGTCGAGCTCGGCGTCGTCATCGGGCGTACGGCGGCGTACCTGGACGACGAGGCCGCCGCGCTCGACCACGTCGCGGGGTATGTGCTCGTCAACGACGTGTCCGAGCGGCACTTCCAGCTCGAGCGCGGCGGGCAATGGGACAAGGGCAAGAACGCGGCGACGTTCTGCCCGCTCGGTCCGTGGGTGCTGACCGCGGACGAGGTCCCGGACCCGCAGGCGATCAAGCTCGGGCTGGACGTGAACGGGGACGTGCTGCAGGACAGCTCGACGGCCGAGATGATCTTCGGCGTCGCGCACCTGGTGCACTACATCTCGCAGTTCATGACGCTGTACCCGGGCGACGTGATCAGCACCGGCACGCCCGCCGGCGTCGGCGCGGGCCAGAAGCCGCCCAGGTACCTCCGCCCCGGCGACGTCCTGCGCGTCTGGGCCGACGGCCTCGGCGAGCAACGCAACAAGGTGGTTGCGGCGGGTTGATGGATCGCCACGCAGGCAGAAGTCCGCTTTTCGGCCCGAAAAGGCCCAGAATCGGGGGTTCTGCCTGCGTGGCCGTCCAAGGTCAGCCCTGCAGAGCAGCAGCGATGCTGTCCGCGATCGGGGTCGTCGGGCGGCCGATGAGACGGGCGAGGTCGGAGCCGCGGCCGGACAGCAGGCCGCGGCTGATCGCGTCGTCGACGCCGACGAACAGCTGCGCCACCGGCTCCGGGAGCCCGGCGCCGATCAGCACCTGCACGTGGTCGGCGGGGGAGACGTTGTTGTAGGCAACGGGCTTCCCGGACTGCTTCGCGAGCTCGGCGGCGTACTCGGTCAGCGTCCAGGCCGTGTCGCCGTTCAGCTCGTACGCCTTCTTCTCGTGTCCCTCACCGGTCAGTACGACGGCTGCCGCCGCGGCGTAGTCCCGGCGCGCGGCCGACCCGATCCGCCCGTCGCCCGCGCTCCCGACAACCCCGTGCTCCAACTGCACGGGGATCTGGTCGGTGTAGACCTCGTTGTACCAGCCGTTGCGCAGGAACGTGTACGTCAGGCCCGAGTCGAGGATCGCCTGCTCGGTGGCGCGATGGTCGGCGGCCAGGTCGAAGTCGGCCTCCGGCCCGCCGAGCGCGCCCGTGTACACGATCCGCGCGACGCCGGCCTCGCCGGCGGCCGCGATGACCGCCTTGTGCTGGTCGAGGCGGTTCGGCTCCAGACCCGAGATCAGCAGCACGGTGTCGCCGGCGCCGAACGCCTTCCCGAGCGCTTCCGTGTCGTTGTAGTCGGCGATCCGAACCTCGACGCCGCGGTCCGCGAGCGGCGCGGCCTTCTGGGCGTTCCGCGCGACCGCGACGACCTGGTCGGCGGCGACCCGCTGCAGCAACTCGTCGACGACGAGAGTGCCCAGGTGTCCAGTTGCAGCGGTGAC
>DASSDE010000521.1:0-2999 GCA_035697365.1 Kribbella sp.
GTCGGGAAGGTGCTCGGCGACGACGGCTACGGGTACGACTCCTGGATCATCGCCGGGATGGAGTGGGCCGCCGCCGAGGGCGCGAAGGTCGTGAACATGAGCCTCGGCGGTGACGCCACCGACGGCACCGACCCGCTCAGCCAGGCGGTCAACGACATCACCGCTCAGTCGGGCACGTTGTTCGTGGTTGCGGCCGGCAACGAGGGCCGCGACGAGTCGGTCGGCACCCCGGGCGCGGCGGTCTCCGCGCTCACCGTCGGCGCCGTCGACCGGCAGGACAAGCTCGCGGACTTCTCCAGCCGTGGGCCGCGGCTCGGCGACTCGGGCCTGAAGCCGGAGATCACCGCGCCGGGCGTCGGCATCATCGCCGCCCGCGCCGCCGGCACCGTGATGGGTGACCCGGTCGACGAGCTCTACACGGCCGCCTCCGGTACGTCGATGGCGACGCCGCACGTCGCCGGTGCCGCCGCACTGCTCGCGCAGCAGCACCCGGACTGGAAGGCCGGCCAACTCAAGAACGCACTGGTCAGCACCGCGAAGACGCAGCCGGACCAAACGGTGTACCAGCAGGGCGCCGGCCGGGTCGACCTGACGCGTGCCGTCGCGCAGCAGGTCACCGCGAGCGGTGTCGCCGACTTCGGACTGCAGACGGCCGCGGACGCGAGCAGCCGGACGATCACGTACCGGAACGACTCCGACGCCGACATCACGCTGAACCTGGCGGCGCAGATCACGAACCTTGACGACGGCAAGCCGGAGGAGGCCGGGTTCGCCCTCCCGGCCACGGTCACGGTGCCCGCGCACGGTACCGCCGACGTTCCGCTGACGCTGGACCCGGCGAAGCTCGGCCGTGGACAGTACAGCGGCTGGATCGTTGCCACCGGCCCCGATGGCGTGTCCACACACACGGCGGTGGGTGCGCTCCGCGCCGGCCCGACGCACAAGGTCACGCTCCGCGCCGTCGGCCTGGACGGCAAGCCCACCGGCGTCCCGGTGCTCTCGATGTACGGCGACAACTCGCGCTCCGACGTACTGAGCTGGATCCAGGACGGCCAGTCCATCACCGCGGATGTGGAGGAGGGCACGTACCTCCTGCACTCGCTGGTGGAGAACAACGACCCGCAGGACGAGCAGGCCAGCCTGTTCACCGACCCGAACGTCGTGGTGGACAAGGACATCGAGGTCGTCATCGACGCCCGGAAGGCGGTCCCGATCACGATCGAGACGCCGAAGCCGTCCGAGCAGCAGGCAGTGCTGAGCTACTACGTGCATCGCGTGTACGGCAACGGGCGCTCGATCAGCCACGGCGTGATGCACTTCAGCACGGTGCAGCAGGTCAATGTGACCCCGACCAAGCCGGTCAAGGACGGCACCTTCGAGTTCGCATCCCGCTGGCAACTCGTGGCGCCCATGGTGCAAGCGTCCGTACCCGGGGTGCAGGGTCCGTTCGACATCAACCTCCTGCACCAATCGCCCTCCTTCGAAGGCAAGCGGCGCTTCCCGCTCGTGTACTCCGACTCGTCGCTCAACGGCGTCCGGGGTGCGGTGGTCGTGATGCCGGCCGACGACGAAGGGGAACAGATCAAGGCGGCAGCAGCCGCCGGTGCCGCGGGCATCATCCTGATCCGCCCGGCCGATCGCTCAGCGTGGACGGTGTGGCGGCCGACCGGTGACCGGGAGCCGATCCCGGCGATGGTGACCACGGACAACGACGGTCAGAAGCTCCGCGCCCGGGCCCAGCGCGGCCACGCCACCATCGATCTCACACTCACCACCTCCAGCCCGTACCTGTACGACGTACAGCAGGTCTCGACCGGGGCCATCCCGGCGAAGATCGACTACAAGGTGACGCCGGCCAACAGCGCCCGGATCAACACCCGGTACGCCGACAACGGCGGGTTCACCTGGGCCAAGGAGCAGCGGTTCGGGTGGCGCCCGTGGCAGGAGTACTCCTGGAACGACGCGCAGCGGTTCGTGGAGACGCCGAAGGTACGGGAGGAGTGGGTGACCTCCGGTGACTCCGTATGGCAGCACCGGGTCCACCATCTGTACACGTGGGACACCATGAACCCCCTCGGCGGCGGGATGACGTCAGTACCGCGCACCTACCGGCCGGCGCGTTCGACCGAGACCTGGTTCGGTCCGGTGGTCCGCCCGGCGGCGGCACCCGGCGTGCAGTCCACCCGTACCGGTGACCGCCTCTCGCTGCGCATCCCGACGTTCGTGGACGCCGATGGGCACTACACGCTCGGCGAGACCACGAAGGCGTCGGCGACGTTGTCCCGGGACGGCAAGGTCGTGGCAGAGCTGCCGAACGCGTGGGCCGACGTGGTGACGTCCAGCGCCGATGCGGCGTACAAGCTCGACCTGTCGACCGAGCGGATCGACACGGAAGGCGAGTGGAACTGGGGTACGCGTACGCAGACGTCCTGGGAGTTCCGGTCGACCAAGCAGCCGGACGACCAGGCGGTCCCGCTCGCGCTGCAGCAGGTCAACTACAAGGTGCCGGTCGACCTGACCGGACGGGCACTGACCCGGACCCACGTGGTCGGCTTCGAGTCACCCCACGCGACGTCGCTGCGAGCCTGGGCGTCCTTCGACGAGGGCACCACCTGGAAACAACTCGCAGTGATCGGTGCCGCCGGCCACTACCTCGCCGTCGTCCCGAACGCCCACGACACCGTGTCGTTGAAGATCGAGGCCACCGCCCCGAACAAGTCCAAAGTGACCCAAACAGTGATCCGCGCGTACGGCGTCCGCTGACGCCCTACAGCCAGTCGCGCTTCGCCGCCTGGAACGCCAGCCCGGTTCTGGTGTCCACGCCTGCTAGAGCCATCAGGCGGTCCAGGCGGCGTTGCACTGTACGGCGGCTGATTCCCAACTGGGTTGCGATCGACTTGTCCGGTACACCGCCGACGAGGAGGGACAGCAGGAGTCGCTCGGAGTCGTCCGGACCTTCCGGCGCCTCAGCAGCGCCGGCCTGGAGCCGTACCGGTGTC
>DASSDE010000522.1:0-5186 GCA_035697365.1 Kribbella sp.
GCCGGTGAGATCGTCCTCGGCCCACTCCGCGAGGCACTCGACCGCTGCGCGATCCCGAGCGCTGCCGCGACCGTCGAACTGCGCCCCGCCGAGCTCGGTGACGAGGCGGACATCGTCGGTGCGATCCACCGTGCGTCGATGCTGAGTCACACCAATATCTCTATTTCTTGAATTCAAGTCTTGACGTCAAGACCTTCGCGAGCTTGACTGCGGGCAGGCCATTCGGGCCGCCTCGTCAAGGAGCCGCCATATGTCTGTACCCGCACCACGTCTCGCCGGCCTCGTCGGGATCGGCCTGGCCGTCTCGGCGCTCGCCGTGTCCCTGACCGCCTGTGGCTCCAACGACTCCGGCGACAGCGGCGACGCCAAGAAGGTCGCACTGCTGCTCCCCGAGTCGAAGACCACCCGGTACGAGGCACTCGACCGCCCGCTGTTCACCGAGGCGCTGAAGGCCGCCTGCGCCCAGTGCGAGCTGATCTACAGCAACGCCGACCAGGACGCCGCCAAGCAACAGCAGCAGGCCGAGGCCGCGCTCACCCAGGGCGCGAACGTCTTGGTCCTCGACCCGGTCGACGGCAAGGCCGCCGCCGCGGTCGCCGCCTCCGCGAAGGCCCAGAACGTCCCGGTGGTCGCGTACGACCGGTTCATCGAGAAGACCGACTACTACGTGTCGTTCGAGAACGAGGCGGTCGGCAAGCTGCAGGCGCAGACCCTGGTCGACACCCTCAAGGCGGCCGGCAAGACGTCCGGCAATATCGCGATGATCAACGGCTCCCCCACCGACCCGAACGCCGCCGACTTCAAGAAGGGTGCGCACAGCGTGCTCGACTCCAGCGGCTTCAAGATCGCCGCCGAGTTCGACACCCCGGACTGGAGCCCGGACAAGGCGCAGGCCTGGATGGAAGGCCAGCTGAGCGCGATCAAGAACGGCCTGGTCGGTGTGTACGCCGCCAACGACGGCACCGCGGGCGGCGCGATCGCGGCCCTCAAGGGCGGTGGCGTGACGCCGCTGCCGCCGGTCACCGGGCAGGACTCCGAGCTGGCCGCGATCCAGCGGATCATCGCCGGCGACCAGGCGATGACCATCTACAAGGCGGTCAAGCCGCAGGCCGAGGCCGCCGCGAAGGGCGCGGTCGCGCTGGCGAACGGCGACAAGCCCGAATCCACCACCGAGAAGAACGGCGTCCCGTCGACGATCCTCGACCCGGTCGCGGTGACCAAGGCCAACATCAAGGACACCGTGGTCAAGGACAACATCTACAAGATCTCCGACATCTGCACCGCGTCCTTCGCGGCGGCCTGCTCCGCGGCCGGCCTGAGCACCAACTGACCGCCTACTGACCGCCCCTTCGGCGTTGCCCCGCAGTGAGGTGCGGGGCAACGCCGGGCGGGTTCCGGAACCGGCCAAGCCTGTTCGGCATCGCCCCGCCGCCGGATCATGGCCCTGTTCGCCAAGCCCAGGAGGCTGATCGTGTGACTGTTACCCCGACTCTCCCCGACGTCGGTGCGGGTACGGTGCTGACCCTGCAAGGGATCTCGAAACGGTTCGGTGCCGTACAGGCGCTGAAGAACATCGAACTGGACGTCCGGGCCGGCGAGGTGCTCGCACTGGTCGGCGACAACGGCGCCGGCAAGTCGACGCTGGTGAAGACCATCGCCGGTGTCTACACCGCCGACGACGGACAGATGGTCTTCGACGGCCGTCCGGTCCGGGTCGGCAGCCCGGCCGAGGCACAGCAGCTCGGGATCGCCACCGTGTTCCAGGACCTGGCGCTCTGCGACAACCTCGACGTGGTCGCGAACCTGTACCTGGGCCGCGAACTGCGCGCCGGCGGCGTCCTCGACGAGGTCGAGATGGAACGCCGGTCCTGGGACCTGCTCCGGCAGCTGTCCGCGAAGATCCCGTCGGTCCGGATCCCGGTCGCCAGCCTGTCCGGCGGCCAGCGGCAGACCGTCGCGATCGCGCGCAGTCTGCTCGGTCAGCCCAAGGTCGTGATGCTGGACGAGCCGACCGCGGCGCTCGGCGTCGCGCAGACCGCCGAGGTACTGAACCTGGTCGAGCGGCTCCGCGAACGCGGCCTGGCCGTGATCCTGATCAGCCACAACATGGCCGACGTGATGGCGGTCGCCGACCGCGTCGCGGTCCTGCGGCTCGGCCGGAACAACGGCGTCTTCGTGGTCAGCGAGACCCGGACGCAGGACATCATCGCCGCGATCACCGGCGCCACCGACAACGCCGTCTCCGAGCGCGCCGCGCGCCGGAGCCGGGAGGAGGGACCCGCATCATGACGGTGCAGGATTCCGTACCGGGCACGACTGACGATCCGGGCCAGGAACCGGCTGTGGAGGCAGCGCAGCTGCCGGCCGATCTGCAGGACGAGCGGCTGATCGCGAGCAACGGGCTCAGCGGGGCGCTCGGAGCGTTCACGTCCCGGCTGCGGTCCGGCGATCTCGGCTCGGTGCCGGTGGTCGTCGGACTGATCATCATCTGGGCGGTCTTCCAGATCGCGAACAGCTCGTTCCTGTCCAGCCGCAACCTGGTGAACCTCACCCTGCAGACCACGTCGGTGGGGGTGATTGCGCTCGGCATCGTCCTGGTGCTGCTGCTGGGCGAGATCGACCTGTCCGTCGGTTCGGTCAGTGGCGTGGCGGCCGCACTCGTCGGCGTCACGTTCGTGAACGAGGGCTGGCCGCTCGTGGCCTCATTGGTCGCGGGCGTCGCACTCGGCGTACTGATCGGCTTCTTCTACGGCCTGCTCTACACCCGCTTCGGCGTACCGAGCTTCGTGATCACGCTGGCCGGTCTGCTCGGCTTCCTCGGACTGCAGTTACTTGTCCTGGGCAAGGACGGCACCATCAACCTGCCGTACGACTCAGCACTGGTGGGCTTCGCGACCCGCAGCTTCCTCTCCCCCGCCGTGGCGTACGCACTGGTCGCCCTGGTTGTTGTTGCCTACACCCTGAGCCGCTGGCAGGGCCGCAATGCGCGTGCCGCGGCCGGCCTGTCTGCGGCGCCGATGTCGTTCATCGCGTTGAAAGCGGCCGGCCTAGCGGTCGTGCTACTGATCCCAGTCCTCGTGCTGAACGGGGACCGTGGCGTCTCGTCGATGTTCCTGCTCTTCGTCGCACTGGTGGTGGTCACGGACATCGCCGTGCGCCGGACGCGCTGGGGCCGCTCGGTGTTCGCCGTCGGCGGCAACGTCGAGGCCGCCCGCAGAGCCGGAATCAACGTACGGATGATCTACGTCTCGGTGTTCGCCGCGTGCACCACGTTCGCGGCCGTCGGCGGCATCCTGGCTGCCGCGCGACTGGTCGCGGTCGGCCAGTCGAGCGGTGCGACGGACACCAACCTGAACGCGATCGCGTCGGCCGTGATCGGCGGCACGAGCCTGTTCGGCGGCCGCGGTTCGGCGTACTCCGCGCTGCTCGGCGCACTGGTGATCACGTCGATCTCGAACGGTCTCGCACTGCTGAGCCTCGACTCGAGCGTCCGCTACATCATCACCGCGGGCGTCCTGCTGATCGCCGTCACGGTCGACTCCCTGAGCCGGCGCAGCCGGCAGGCCCACGGCAGGGCGTAACCAGCCGGCAAGACCTGACCAGGACATGAGCAGCACATGAGAAAGCCCCCGTCGCCGTTGACGGGGGCTTTCTCAGTCAGATCACGCGGTGGCGGCGGTCAGGTCGACCTTCGGCTCCGCGAAGTGGCAGGCGGCCGTGTGGCCGGCGCTGGACTGCGGCTTGATCTCGAGCAGCGGTTCCTGGGTGGCGCAGATGTCCTCCGCCTTCCAGCAGCGGGTCCGGAACCGGCAACCGCTCGGCGGGTCGATCGGCGACGGTACGTCGCCCACCAGCCGGATCCGCTCCTTCGGCGGGACACCACGGATCGTGCCCAGGTCCGGAGCCGCGGACAGCAGCGCCTGCGTGTACGGGTGCTGCGGCGCGTTGTAGATCTGGTCCCGGGTGCCGTGCTCGACGATCTTGCCGAGGTACATCACCGCGACCTCGTCACAGAAGTGCCGGACGACACCGAGGTCGTGCGCGATGAACACGAACGCGATGCCCAGGTCCTTGCGCAGGTCCTCGAGCAGGTTCATCACCTGGGCCTGGATCGACACGTCAAGCGCAGACACCGGCTCGTCGGCGATGATCACCTCGGGCTCCACGGCCAGCGCCCGGGCGATCCCGATCCGCTGCCGCTGCCCGCCGGAGAACTCGTTCGGGTAGCGGTTGTGGTGCTCCGGGTTCAGGCCGACCCGCTCCAGCAGTTCCTGGACCCGATCGAGCTCGCGGCCCTTCTTCACCAGGTTGTGGACGCGCAGCGGCGTACTGATGATGTTGCTGACCGTCTGCCGCGGGTTCAGCGAGCTGTACGGGTCCTGGAAAACGATCTGCAACTGCCGGCGGAACGGACGCAGGTCCCGCTCCTTCAGTCGCGCGATGTCCGTGCCCTTGAACACGATCTCGCCGGCCGTCGGCGTCAGCAGCCGGGTGATCATCCGCCCGGTCGTCGACTTGCCACAGCCGGACTCACCGACCAGGCCGAGGCTGGCGCCGGCCTTCAGCTCGAAGGACACGCCGTCGACGGCCTGGACGACCTTCTTGGTGCGGCCGAGGCCCGCCGCTTCCTTGATCGGGAAGTGCATCTTCAGGTCGCGGACCTGCAACAGAGTTTCGCTCATAGCTCCTCAGTCCCCTCGTCAGCCCAGTCTCGGCGCGACCTCGGCCTCGTACACGGAGGCCTTGTCGTGCAGGTGGCAACGGGACGTGTGTGCACCGGCGCCGTCGACCGGCAGCAGGTCCGGCAGTTGCGTCGTACAGAGCTCGCCCTTGACCCGGTCCTTGTACGGGCAGCGCGGGTTGAAGGAGCAGCCGTCGGGCAGGTTCAGCAGGCTCGGCGGCAGGCCCTTGATCGGGCGCAGCCGCTCGTTCGCCGCGGAGACCGTCGGGATCGACTCGAGCAGGCCCCAGGTGTAGGGCATCCGCGGGTTCGCCAGGACGTCCTCGGCGGTGCCGTACTCGACGCAGCGCCCGGCGTACATCACCAGGACGTCGTCGGCCATCTCGGCGACCACACCCAGGTCGTGGGTGATCAGTACGATCGCGGAGCCGAACTCCTTCTGCAGGTTGTTCAGCAGGTCCAGGATCTGCGCCTGCACGGTGACGTCGAGCGCGGTGGTCGGCTC
>DASSDE010000523.1:0-2521 GCA_035697365.1 Kribbella sp.
TCCTGGTCGCTACGGCCGGATGATCTTCTCGACGATCTTGCCGGCGATCAGGTAGACCAGCGCCGCGATCCCCCAGTTCACCAGGAGAGTGTTCTTCGCGGTCTCGAGCCGGAACAGGTCCTTGAACGGCCCGACCAGGTCGTGCCCGCGCTCCAGGATCCAGCGCACGATCTCGTTGCTCTGGTTGGTCTGGTCGAGCGCCGTGAACAGCGCGCCGAGCGCCAGTACGGCGGCCGCGAGCACCGCGATCAGCCAGATCAGTGAAGCGATCAGGTTGCGCAGCTTCCGTACGCCGGAGCCGACCGAGGTCAACGCCTGCTTGCCCCGACCGGAACCGGAGGAGCCCGAGGACCCACCCTTCCCGGTCGGCGGTTTGTTGCCCGAGGCACCGGACGGTTTCTTCGCAGCGGCAGCACTTGCGGTTCCAGTACCCGCGGCGGCAGCGGCCGGAGCGTCCTTGTCGGCTGCGGCATCCTCCGAGACCGCCGCATCCGCCTGCTCCGCACCGGACCGCTCAGCACCCGCCTCGTCGGCACCTGGCTGATCTACACCCGGCTGATCGGCCGGTTTCGCGGCCGCCTGTTCGCGGGCCCGCTGCTCCGCGACGATCTCCGCCGCGGTCTTCGGCCGTGCGGGCTTGGTCGCGGTCGTCATCCCCGGAGCGCCGGCCTCCGGACCGGCCTGCGGGCTCACGTCCGGCGTCGTGCCGGCAGTCCGGGCGGATTCGCCCTTGTCGTCCTGCGTACCCACGTCGTCCATCTCCTCAGCCGGGGTCCGTTCCTCGTCCGTCGCAGCCTGCGCTCTCCTCCGCCGGCTGACCGGGACCGGGCGCGGCGACAACCGGCGACGGGAGCCCGCCAAGGGCGCCGCCGCTGTACTGCCGTCCGTTGCCTGTGCGTCCGGGGTCATAGTTCCGTTCACGCCCATGTCTGGTTCGTTCGTTTCAAGCACTGGTTCCAACGTAGCGCTGCCGGGCCTGCCGTCCACAACGATCGGCACCGGGTCGACCGCACGCGTCCGGGCCCGCGTGATCGAGCCGTCGGCCGCGGCCTGGTCCAGCGACGACCGCGCGGCCGGGTCGGCCGGATCGATCGCCTGGTCAGCCACGCTACTTCTCCTCTCCGATGCGCATCCGGTGCCTGCCGTCGCCGGCGTCCGACCGGACGTGGGGGCCATAGTGCCCGACTGGTGAGTAACTTGAGAACCCCTCAGGGCTCTCTTTTTCACCATCTGCTTCTACCCCATCACCACCCGCATCGTCCGGCGCCACGCTCTCCGACAGCACCGCGGGCTTCTCGACCGGCAGCACACCGGCCTGCAGCAGCGCCGCGGTCCGGTCGTTGGCGTCGGCCAGACCGGCCAGGTACTTGCGCCGTTCGGCATCGTCGGCGTACCGCCTGCTCCGGTCGGCGAGCACCTTCGCCGGTACGCCGGCCGCCACCGCGTACGCGGGAATGTTGCCACGGGCAACACTGTTGGCGCCGATCACCGCGCCACGGCCGATGTCGGTGCCGCGGGTGACCGTGACCTTCGTGGCCAGCCAGCAGTCCGGGCCGATCCGTACCGGCGACTTCACCAGCCCCTGGTCCTTGATCGGCAGGTCGAGGTCGTCGGTCTTGTGGTCGAAGTCGCAGATGTACGTCCAGTCCGCGATCAGCGTCGACGCGCCGATCTCCACATCCAGATAGCAGTTCACCGTGACGTCGCGGGCGAACACGACCTTGTCGCCGATCCGCAGTGTGCCCTCGTGGGCACGCAGCCGGGTCTGGTCACCGAGGTGTACCCAGCGGCCGAGGATGATCCGCCCGTGCCCGCGGCGCGCCTGGATCTCCAAGTGCTTGCCGAGGAACACGAAACCCTCGGTGATCACCTGCGGATGGCGCAGCCGGAACCAGGCGAACCGCCAGTAGCGCTTCAGGTAGTACGGCGTCCACGCCCGGTGGCGCACCACCCAGCGCAGATTCGCCACGGACAGCAACCGCATCGAAATACCCTACTGCTGTGTTGGGGCTACACCAGTGATCGAGACGTTGTAGTACAGCTCGTCCGGTACGACCGACGACAGCACCTTGTCCACCTTCGACAGCTGCAGCCACGACTTGTAGGCGAACATCCGCCAGCCGAACCCGAGCTTCTGCTCCGGTACGGCGGCCTCGAACGTCCGGATCGGCCACCCGACCCACGCCGCCAGGAGCTCCTCGGTGACGGTGTGGACGTCGGTGGCACCGGCGCGCGAAGCCATCCGCGCCAGGGAGTCCGGGTCGAACGTGTGCAGGTCCACGACCGCCTCGAGCGCAGCCGCCCGCGACGACTCGTCCAGCTCGGACTGCGGCCGCCGCCAGTGCGCGAGCGCGGGCAGCTTGGTCACGTTGGTGGTCGCCCACCAGGTGAAGCGGGACAGCCGCCGGGCCACGAAGTCGCCGTACCGGGTCGGCTCGCCGCAGATCACGAACCGGCCGCCGGGCTTCAGCACCCGGAGCATCTCGCGGAACGCCAGCTCGACGTCCGGGATGTGGTGGAT
>DASSDE010000524.1:0-2694 GCA_035697365.1 Kribbella sp.
CAGGGCAGGCTCGCACCCGGCAGCGACCAGTACGAGCAGCAGCGGCAGCGCGTAGTACGACTTGCCTCCGGCAACCAGTACGACGACGCAGAGCACCGGGTACGCGAGCGCGACCGACCGCGCCCAGGTGAGCCGACGCCACAGCCGCAGGAACCCTGCCACCCACAGCGGAACCAGGAACGGCGACAACTGCAGGATCTGCAGCGGTACGAACATGATGCGGTTCTCGGTGCCGTCGTCCTCGCTGATCCCCGACGCGACTGTGAGTTGCGGCCAGCCGTGCTGGAACTGCCACACCACGTTCGGCAGTGCGACCAGCCCGGCAACAGCGACTCCCACCAGCAGCCACCATGAGCGCAGCACACTGCGCGGCCCCACGATCAGCAGCGAGACGAACAGCGCAGCTATCGGCAGTACGACCAGGTACTTGTTCTCGAGGGCGATGCCGGCCGTCAGCCCGAGCGCGAGCCACCACCGCCCGTCCAGCGTCCGCAGCAGCTTCACCGCGAACAGAGCGATCAGCATCCAGGCCAGCAGGTCGTACGTCGCTGTGGACACCATGTGCCCGACACCGATGACAAAACCCGACAACGCGGCGCAGATCGCGGCGAGCAACTGACCGCGCCGGTCGCTGCCGAACTCGCGGGCCAGCAGTGCGATGACGACGATCGTGACGATGGTGCTGAGCGTCGACAGCACCCGCAGGCCGACCACGGTGTCGCCGAAGACCGCGGTCGACACCCGGGCGATGAACGGGGTCAGCGGCGGCTGGTCGACGTACCCCCAGTTGAGGTGCCGGCCGGCGACCATGAAGTACAGCTCGTCGCGGTGGTAGCCGTACCGCCCGGACAGTGCGGTGAGCACCGCGCCGACGAGCAGTGCGACAGCAAGCACAGGCCGCGCCGCGAAGGCGGGAACCGATGGGCGAGTCATGCGCGAATCGTGACAGCTTCCCGGGGTCGCGACCAGTCCAGAAAGGACCACCACTGCTGAATTCCCGATGAGCGGGATGATTGGATATGACAACCGGTGACTGCCGAAGGGACGGCCTGTGGCACTGCTGTACGAGCGGATCTGCGCGCACGTGCTGGAGCAGCTCCGGCGGGGTGCGTTGCGGCCGGGGGACCGGGTGCCGTCGGAGATGGAGCTGGCGACCCAGTTCGGGGTCAGCCGGATCACGTCCAAGCGCGCGCTGGAGGTCCTGCGGGAGGCGGGGCTGGTGGAGCGCATCCGGGGCAAGGGCACCTTCGTCGTACGGCGACTGCCGGACCTGACCGACCTGGACGTCCCGCTGCGTCCGGCCCAGCGGCGCGAGGCGCGCTCGGTCGCGCTGATCGTGCCTGATATGTCCGAGTCGTACGGGCTGGACCTCCTGAACGCGATCGAGGAGCGCTGCGCGGAGTACGGCGCCCACCTGGTCGTACGGCGTACGCACGGCCGGCAGACCGACGAGGAGAAGGCCGTCGACTCGCTGGTGGCCGCCGTGGACGGTCTGATCGTCTTCCCGGTGCACGGCGACTTCTACAACGCCAGCCTGCTCCGGCAGGTCCTGGACGGATTCCCCGTGGTCCTGGTCGATCGCCATCTCTCGGGCATCCCGGTGGCTGCGGTCCACACCGACAACGTGGCTGCCGCGCGTGCGCTGACCGAGCGGTTGCTGGACCAGGGCCACGAGCACATCGCGTTCGTGTCGCCGCCGCCGGTGAACACCTCGTCCATCGAGGACCGGCTGGACGGCTTCCGTACGGCGTTCGGCGAGCGCGGCCAGCCGTACGAGTTGACCGATCTGCGGAGCACCCTGCCTGGCTCGACGAGTACGGAGAGCGTGCGCGCGGACATGGACACGATCCGCGCATTCCGCGACCGCAGGCCGGAGGTGACCGCGTACTTCGCCTGTGAGTACAACCTGGCCCGGATGGTCGACCGGGTCCTGGGCGGCGATCGTGTGGTCGCCTGCTTCGACTCGCCGGGTGACTCGATCGGCGGACCGCCCTTCCTGCACGTGAAGCAGAACCAGACCGCGATGGGCCGGATCGCTGTCGACATGCTCCTCGCGCTGCTGCGCGGTGAGCCGGTACCGAACCTGTCGTACGTACCGTTCGAGCTGATCGACGCAGAGAGCAGGAACGCGTGAGCGAACTGCCGCGAACCGTCGTACTCGCGCCGAATGCTGTCTTTCGTCAGTAGGACCGCTGTCCGGGACTGTGTAGCGTCAGCGGTATGAAATGGCGGCGCCTGGGGGACGTGGGGTTGTGGGCTGCCCTGGGCCTCCTCGTGCTCGCGGAGAGCGGCGCACGCAACGACCCGTACTGGTTCCGGGCCGCTTGTCTCGCCGTACTCGCGATCGCGATCCTGTGCCGGCGCAGGTGGCCGCTGACCGTCTTGTCCGTGGTGGTGTGGACGGACATTCTCATCCTCGCGTTCACCCTCAACACGTCGCGCGGAGTCCCGGTCGCGCTCGTACCGGCGATCAGCGTGCTGTCGTACAACGCCGGCCGACGGGAGACGCAACCCAAGCACTTCGTCGTGGTCAGCATGGCGTCGTTGCTGGGCCTGCTGGTCCTGGCGCTGACGATCCGCAGGGGCTCGCAGGCAACTGAGGCGGTTCTGACCTGGTTGCTGTTGCTTCTGATGGCCTTGTTGATCGTCGTGCTGCCGTGGCTTATCGGTCGCTACCGCGCACAGCAGGCCCAG
>DASSDE010000525.1:0-10672 GCA_035697365.1 Kribbella sp.
GATGAAGGCGTTCCTGATCACCAGACTCGCGGACGTCGGCTTCCTGTTCGGCATCTTCGTCCTCGGCGTCGGGTACCACACGTTCCGGATCTCCGAGCTCGGCAGCGGCCCGATCCAGCCGCACACCTTGACGATCGGCACCTTGCTGCTGCTCGTCGGCGTGGTCGGCAAGTCGGCGCAGGTCCCGTTGCAGACCTGGCTCCCGGACGCCATGCCCGGTCCGAGCCCGGTCAGCGCACTGATCCACGCGGCCACGATGGTTGCCGCGGGCGTGTTCCTGATCGCCCGCCTGTTCGACCTGTTCGTCGAGGCCGAGACCACGTTGACCGTACTGGCCGTGGTCGCCTGCGTGACGATGCTGTTCGCGGCGTCGTGCGCGATGGCGGCGGTCGAGGTGAAGCGCGTGCTCGCCTGGTCGACCGTCAGTCAATTGGCGATCATGTTTTCCGGCCTCTCGCTCGGCAGTCGTGACGGTCGGCACGCGGCGCTCTTCCACCTGTTGACGCACGCGGCCTTCAAGGGCCTACTGTTCCTCTGCGCCGGCGTCCTCCTGCATCAGGTCGGCAGCGCGGCCTTCGTCGTACTCCGCCGGTACTCCCGCCGCGGCGCACTGCGGAAGGCGATGCCGGTGACGTTCGTGACGATGACGATCGGTTTGGCGGCGTTGGCCGGTGTGCCGGGACTTGCCGGGTTCTTCTCGAAGGATTCCGTGGTCGAAGCCGCCTGGGAGACCGCGCGGGACGGCTCGGTGGTCGGGTGGATTGTGCTCGTCTCGGTCTGCCTGACCGCGATGATGACCGCGTTCTACTGCTTCCGCCTCTGGCTCTGGGCGTTCTTCCGGACGCCGGCTGTGGTCGGCGCGGTCGGTGCGTTCGAGGACGACGACGCGATGGCGGATCTGGACGAGCCGGACGTCCGCAAGCTCCGCGAGGGGTCGTGGCTGATGCTTGCGCCGATGGTGCTGCTGACCGTCGGGGCGATCGGGCTCGGTTACACCGACGGTGTCCACGTCAACTGGCCGATCGCCCTGGTGACGACGCTGCTCGCGGTGCTCGGCGCAGTCCCGGCGTACTCGCTGTGGCGGCGCGGCGCCGATCCGCGGCCGCTCGTGTTCGAGCGTGAGTACGGCGTGGACCCCGCGTACCAGCGACTGTTCGTGGTGCCCGTACGGTGGCTTGCCCAGTTGACGGTCGGAGGTGACCGAGACGTCATCGGGGCGTACGTCCGGGCGACCGGGCGCGCCGGCGTACTGGCATCGGCCGGGTTCCGGAAGCTGCAGACAGGCAACGTGCAGACGTACTTGACCGCCGCCGTGGTCGGCGTCGTCGCGCTCGCGATCTTGGCGGGGGTGATCGGCTCGTGAGTCAGTACCTGTTGATCGCCCTGCTCGCCGTTCCGGTGCTGACGGCCGTGGTGCTGTGGTCGTTGCCGGTCGTCGTGGGTGAGCGGGTGGCGGCGCTCGTCGGGTCGATCGTGGCAGGGCTCGTACTGATCGGCTCGCTGGTGCTGTGGTGGGACATGCGGCGCCCGCACTGCCCATGCACGTCCACGTTTGTGGGCTTTGAAAAGCCGCCTCGGACCCTGCCCGGCAAGCTGTTGCCGTACGCCACTACCGACCATTCCTGGATTCCGCAGCTGGACGTCCGCTTCCACGTGGCGATCGACGGCATCTCGATGCCGCTCATCACGCTGACCGCGCTGCTCGTCCTCGTGTGTTGCCTGTACTCGTTGAAGATCACGCCGCGCATCGGCCGGGTCCGTTCGCTGATCGCGCTGCTGCTGGTGATCGAGACCGGCGTGATCGGTACGTTCAGCGCCGCCGATCTGGTGCTGTTCTTCGTGTTCTTCGAGATCGTGCTGATTCCGATGTGGCTCGTGATCGACATCTGGGGCGATCACCACGACCGCCCCGGACGGCGGCGGGCGGCGAACACGTTCGTCTTGATGACGGTGCTCGGGTCGGCGCTGATGCTGCTCGGGTTCCTGCTCATCCATCGGCAGACCGGGACGTTCGACCTGGTGTTCCTCGGGGAGCACCCGCTGCGCGGCGGTCACGGGATCCCGCTCGCCGCAGCCGTGCTGATCGCGCTCGGGTTCGCGGTCAAGATGCCGCTCTGGCCGCTGCACATCTGGCTGCCGGACGCGCACGCGAAGGCGCCGACGGTCGGCTCGGTGCTGCTCGCCGGCGTGCTGCTGAAGCTGGGCAGTTACGGCATGGTCCGCGTCTTGCTGCCGGTGCTTCCCGATGCGACCGCTACCATCGCGCCGTACCTGGCCGGATTTTCGGTGGTCGCGATCATCGCCGGATCGCTGGCCTGTCTGGCGCAGACCGACGTGAAGCGCCTGATCGCGTACTCGAGCGTCGGGCACATGGGCTTCATCGGGCTCGGCATCGCGACGATGTCGCCGGAGGGCCTGAACGGCGCGCTGTACGCGAACATCGCGCACGGCATCATCACCGGCCTGTTGTTCTTCCTGGCCGGGGCGATCAAGGACCGGCACGACACCGGCGACCTGCGGGCGATCGGTCGCGCACTGTACGCCCGGTTGCCGCGGATCGGCGGCCTGCTCACGTACGCCTGCCTGGCGTCTCTCGGGCTGCCCGGGCTGGCCGGGTTCTGGGGCGAGATGCTGATCCTGCTCGGTGCGTACCACCCGGCCGACTGGTTGCCGCGGACAACGTTCATCGTCCTGATGGTGATCGCCGGACTCGGTGCCGTACTGACCGCCGCGTACTTCCTGCGCCTGATCCGCAACCTCAACCAGGGCGACCCCGCCGAGTATCCCGCCGCCCCGTTCGCCGTCGACCTGCGCTGCATCGAGCTGGCCACCTTCGCACCCCTGGCCCTGCTGACTGTGGCCTTGGGCCTCTGGCCCTTCACCTTGCTCAACCAGTGGACGCTGCTATGACGCTGACTTGGACGGACTGGCAGGCCGTGGCCGTACCGCTGGTGTTGGCGGTTGGCGCGATCGCTGTGTTGCTGGTGGACAGCTTCTGGAAGAGTGCGCCGGCCGGGCTGCGGCACACCGTCGTCACGTTGCTGACCAGCGTGGTGATCCTGTTCGGGCTTGTGGTCGTATGGGCGCAGCGGGGCGACTTCAAGCCTGCGTTCTGCCGTCCGGCGGTCGAGGGGCCGGCGGAGTGCAGTCTGGTGTTCGAGCCGCTGACGGCCGGATTGTGGGCGGTGCTGCTGATCGGCGGCCTCGGCGTCGTCGGACTGTCGACGTACCGGCTGCTGGCCAAGGATGTGCCGATCGGGGAGTACCACTTCCTGCTGCTGAGCGCGCTGACCGGCGCGACTGTACTGGCCGGTGCGCGGGACCTCGCGACGCTGGTGATCGCGCTCGAGGTGGTGTCGCTGCCGACGTTCGCGATGGTCGGGCTGCGGCGCGACCGGCGCGGATCCGAGGGCGCGCTGAAGGCATTCCTCGTGTCGGTGTTGTCGACGGCGGTGATGCTGTTC
The DNA here is from genome assembly GCA_035697365.1 of Kribbella sp. Taxonomy (GTDB): domain Bacteria; phylum Actinomycetota; class Actinomycetes; order Propionibacteriales; family Kribbellaceae; genus Kribbella. The sequence goes on from DASSDE010000525.1 coordinate 3,465, forward strand.
GGCATTTCCTATCTGTACGGCGTGACCGGGTCGCTGTACCTGACCACGATCGCCAACCGGCTCAGCGGGCTCGACCCGGACCTCGCGCGGGTAGCGTTCGCGGCCGGGCTGTTCGTGATCGTCGGGTTCGCGTTCAAGATCGCCGCGGTGCCGTTCCACGCATGGCTGCCGGACACGTACGTCGGGGCGCCGGTGGAGGTCACGACATTCCTCGCCGTGGTGTCGAAGTCGGCCGGCGTTGCGGGGTTGCTCGTGCTGGTGACGTCCGGGATCGCGCCGGCCGGTTCGGAGTTGCGGACCGCGATCGCGATCCTGGCGGCGTTGACGATGACGGTCGGCAACGTGGCGGCGCTGCGTCAGGTCGAGGCGGTCCGGCTGCTCGCGTGGTCGTCGATCGGGCAGGTCGGGTTCCTGCTCGCCCCGCTCGCCGTCGGTGACGCGCAGGCAGTCGTCGGGTACCTGGCGGCGTACGTCGTGGTCACGCTCGGAGCCTTCGGGGCGGTCGCTGTTGTACAACGGCATCGCCCCGGGGGACTGCTCACCGACTATCGCGGGATGGTGCGTTCCGAGCCGGGGCTGGCGGCGGCGCTGATCTTCTTCCTGGTGGTGCTCGCCGGGTTGCCGCCGGGGCTGGCCGGACTGTTCACCAAGTTCGCGGCGTTCCAGGCGGTGATCGACGCGCACCTCGGCTGGCTGGCGATCGTGATGGCGATCAACGTGATGATCGGGCTGGCGGTGTACCTGCGGTGGGTCGCGGAGCTGTTCCGCCTGCCTGCGGACGACCCGTTCTCGGTGGACATCGAGTCGCCCGCGGTCGCCATGATCACGCTGTGCGCGGCGCTGACCGCCGTACTGTCGGTGTTGCCGAGCATCATGTTCGCGTTGGCGACCTGACACCTTCCTGTCATCGCCCGATTTGTGGGTGTGGCCGTCGGTAGCGTGGCGCGGGTGATCTCACGAGGAATCGCCGGACTGGTTCTGCTCGCTGCGCTGGTTGCCTGCAGCGGCGAGAAGCTGACGCCCGCGCCCGCTTCGAAAACGCCTGCTTCGAGCGCGCCTGCTTCGAGCGCGCCTGCTTCGAGCGCGCCTGTTTCGAGCGCGCCTGTTTCGAGTGCACCGGTGGGGCCTGCGGCCAAGGATGGGCAGAACTACAAGGCCTGTCTCGACGGCACCTGCGAGGTGCTGATCCGGACGAAGGCCGCCCTCAACCTCAAAGGCGACAAGTTCGCCGCGACGGTGGTGAACGGCACGCTCAAGCTGACCGACGCGAAGGGGTACATCTCCTTGGGCCGCGACGGCAGCGGCGCCAGCCGGACCGGCGGCGGCAGCGTCGGCGGGATGGCGGGCGGCATCGCCGCGGTCAGCTGGCACGACGCGGGCCGCCCGTCGCACACCGCCACCCTCAGCTACGCCGAAGGCGACACCGTCGTCGCGGCCTTCACGACGACGAAGTAGCCCGCGCCTGGAAATCCTCGTACTGGGCCCAGACCCGGCGCCACAGGGTGTCCCGATCGGCGGCCGAGTAGTGGGGGAGCGGAAGCCGGAACACGTCCGCGAGCGCGGCGAAGTAGTCGGCAGGCGTGTCGAGCAGCCGGTTGCCGACCCGGTCGGAAAACGTTTCGCTCAAGCCGATGGAACGCAGTGCAACCACAGATTCCCTGGTACGGCGGAACGCCGACGCCAGCCGTACGAAGGAGGACGACGGCTCCGCGGAAAGTTGCGCGTGCTGGGTCGCGAACGCATCGAGTTCGACCGGTGCCGACTCGAAGTCCATACCGATCAGGTTCGCGCGCGGGTCGTGGTCCAGGCGCCAGCCGTCGGTCTTCTCGGACGGGCGGAGGCGCAGCGTGAAGGGGTACTGCTCGGCCGTACCGGGCTCCAAGGGCATCGGTTGCCGGAGGCCGTCGCCGAGGCCCGCGTCGACGAGCCAGACGCGCTCCGGGTCCTCCAGAAGACCGCTCACCGTCAGCACCAGGTGGCTGCCGTCGATGTCGCCCGGGCGGTTGACGGTCTGTACGCCGCCGCGGTGCAGCTGCACGCGGTAGCCGAGCTCGGTCAGGAGCAGCGCGAACGAGCCGTTCAGCTGGAAGCAGTACCCGCCGGCTTCCCGCGCGATGATCCGCTTCGCCACCTCGCCGGGGTCGAGTGGGCCGCCCGGTGTGAGTTGGAACTGCACGGTTTCGTACGGCACCTGATCCACGAAGGCCTCGTGCAGCCGTGTCAGCGCCTCCAGCCGCGGTGGCCCGTCGTACCCGGCGATCTCGATCCGTCGCAGAAACGCTGTGGTGTCCACGACCCGGACCCTACTAGCAATGCTCCGGATCGATGCGGATCAAGTCATTGCCCCTGATCGTCAGCAGCTCGCCCGTACGACGGTCCAGCGCCAGTTGCGGCTCGTTGTACCAGTAGCCGTTCAGGCCGTCGACGACCGTCGTCGGACCGGTCTCGTCGAGCCGGAACACCTGCGTCGACGTGGCCCCGAACACGACGCCTCGCCGCAGGACCAGCTCTCCGACCGCGCCGTCGACCGGGTAGCTGCGGACGATTGTCCGGGTGCGGAGGTCGGCGACGAAGAGGATGCGGCTCCGCGTCAGTCCGTACAAGGTCGCGCCGTGTACGAGCAGATCGGCGTAACCGTCGAGGCCGGCGAACGGAGTCCACCGCCACCGCACGGTCCGCGCGGCCAGGTCGAAGGCGACGAGCTGCGCGTCCTTGGCGACGGGCGGGACGCCGTCGGCGGAGATCTCGCTGCCGAGGTACGCGGTCCGGTCGTCGGCGGTGACCGCGCTGATCGCCTGATCCGGCACCAGCGTGTCGTACCGGGTGATCTGATGGGTCCGCAGGTCGAACAGCGCGAGCGAGCCGCCGGTGTGTCCGTACTGCGCCCGGGTACCGATCGCCAGCAGGTCACGGCCAGGGAGTTCGGTCATCGCCCGTGGCCGGTCCTCGTTCCCGCCGATCGTCGCCGCACGGGTGACCTCGCGCCGGCCCGGGTCGTAGACGTCGACGAAGGCGCCGGGGTACGTAGCGAGGTAGAGCCGGTCGCCGACGGCCACAGCCCGCTTCGCCTCGCCGCCCATGTGCACCTTGGAGCCCGCACCGGTGCGGGTGTCATGCACCTGCAGGCCGAAGTTGCCGCCGACGAACGCCTCCCGGCCGAGCACGGACACCGACTGCGCCGGCTCGGGGGCGACCGGCATGCCGGCGGCCTGCAGGTCGGTGATCGTCGTCTGCCCGGTCGCCCGGTCGACCGACCAGACCGAGCCACTGCCCGCCACCCCGACGACCTGGTCCCCCACGGCGAACACGCCGCGGGTCTCGTCGTACGGCGTCGGCGCGGCGAGCTTGGTCAGCTTCGCGGCGGCGATGTCGTAGCTGTACAGCGAGCCGGACGTCCGGCTGGTCAGCAACACCTCGGCGCCGTTCAGCTGCAGCATGTCGACAGTACGGTCGCCGGTGTCGACGATCCGGTACGACGACGGGTCGTGCCGGTCGATCACGACGAGCTTGCCGGACGGTTCGGTCCCGGCCGCGATCCAGTCGGCATTGGCGGCCACGTCGTACAGGAAGGACTCGGTGTGCAGTTCGGCCGGCAGGATCTCGGTCCTGGTCGTGCCGTCGACCGCGACCAGTCGGGCGCTCGCACCGGTCCCGGCGTACACGATCCCGTCCGGCGCGACGGTGACGCAGCGGACGTACGTCTGACCTGGACTGGCCTGACCGAGGTCGGTGACGGTGTGGGTACCTGGGTCGATCCGGTAGAGCTTCCCGCCCGGGTAGGTGCCGGCGTACAGCGTGCCGTCGGGCGCGGTCGCGAGGTCGAAGGCGTACTGCTCGTTGCCCAGTCGCCCGAGCCGCGTGGTGGTGTTGGTGGCCGGGTCGTACTCGTGGATGTCGGCGACGGAGTACATCCCGACGTACACCTTGCCGCCGGATATCGTCGCGGCCCAGCCTCCGGTGCCGGTCGACAGGGTCTGGTGTGCGCTGACAGTGCGCGACGACAGGTCGAAGCGCGCCACCACGGCGGGTTGCAGACCGCGCGTGACCAGGTACAGATCGTTGCTGTCCAGCGCTGCGCCGGTGATCGGCGCCGACACGATGCCGGGGCCGAGATCGGTCGGCGCGCAACCGGTCGCGAGGGCACGCAACGGCGCCGGGAGGGCGGCCATGGCTCCGGTACCGGCTGCCAAGCCGAGGAAAAGCCGTCTGTGCATGCCATGACCTCCAAGGGCGGTGGCAATTACGGCAAGGACCGTAATTTGAGGAGGGAGGTCTGTCAATGGTTCGCGACACCATCAGCTCGGGCAGGCGCGCCGACGGGTGCCTCCCGGGCGGTGGACATCGGGGTGCCCGGGGCCGATCGAGATGGCAGGGTATGGGCATGACGTCTGAGCGGATCTATGTCGGGAGCTACACGAGTCAGGCCGGGGGCGGGGACGGGATCGCGTTCGGGCCGCTGGACGGGATCGCGACGGTGGCGACCGTTGCCGACCCGTCGTTCCTGGTCAGGTCCGCGGACGGGCGGTTCCTCTACTCCACCAACGAGGAGCAGGAGGGGATGGTCTCGGCGTTCGCGATCCAGCCGGAGGGCGGGCTCGAGACGCTCAACCAGCAGCCGACGGGCGGCGCGGACCCGTGCCACCTCGACATCGACCCGTCCGGCCGCTACCTGCTGTCGGCCAACTACTCGTCAGGCTCGGTCGCCGTGCACCCGCTGAACGAGAACGGTGCGCTCGGCGACATGGCGTACTTCGTCCAGCGCTCGGGCACGGGCCCGAACGCCGCTCGCCAGGAGGGACCGCACGCGCACCAGGTCGCGTTCGACCCGGCCGGTGCGTACGTGTTCGACATCGATCTGGGCGCGGACAAGGTGTACACGTCGACGCTCGGCGACGACGGCACGCTGCATGCGGTCGACGAGTTGCAACTGCACCCGGGCGCCGGGCCGCGGCACCTGGTGTTCCACCCGACGGCTGGCGCGGCGTACGTGATCAACGAGCTCGATTCGACGCTGACCGTCTGCAGCTACGCGGACGGCAAGCTGCAGATCGTGCAAACCGCCTCCACCCGGCCGGCCGACTCGCCCGGCGAGAATTACCCGGCCGAGCTGCTCATTTCCGCGGACGGCCGGTTCCTGTACGGGTCGAACCGTGGCGACAACACGGTCGCGGTCTTCGCGATCGCCGCCGACGGGCTGTCCGTCGAGCTCGTGCAGACGATCTCGTCGGGCGGCAACTGGCCGCGACACCTTGCCTTCGGCAACGACCGGAAAACGTTGTACGCCGCGAACGAGCAGTCGGACGAGATCGCGGTGTTCACGATCGACGACGGCCGGCTGACCGCCCAGGGCGAGACGATCAACTGGCCGCGGCCGGTCTGCATCCTGCCGGTCTAAACCAGCTTCTCGAAGAAGAACTCGTGCTTGAGGAAGGACACGTCGTACTCGTGGCCCGGGTACGGCGGGTTCAGCTGTGACGCCTGGAAGAGACGCCAGCCGTCCTTGAGCGCGTCCAGCCCGGTCGCGTACGGCGGCTCGTCGCTGTCACCCGTGGTGGGGTGGGTCGCGCCGGTGCCGTCGTACTCGGACCAGCCGACCACACGCGCATCGAGCGCGGACGATGCCAGGTACAAGACGAGCACCTGCTGGCGAAGGCCGGTCTGTACTGGGTTCTCAGCTGTGGCGGTCACTTTGCCGTCTCCTTCGGGCCGGTGGCGTGCGGGTTGTTGGCGCGGTCGGCAACGACCCGCCGCGGGCGGTTGCTGACGCGGGTGACCCAGTAATTCGGGTCGTACGTGTCGTCACCGCTGATCGCGCGCCACATCAGGATGCGGTTGTAGCGCTCGAGCCGGCCGGTGGCGTTCTCGTACCAACTGAAGTTCTGCTCGAGCTCGGCCGCGACCGCGTCGTCGTACAAATCGTCGGTGTTCCACAGCCGTACCTGACGAACAGTCGGGTTGAACCGGATCTTGAACATGTAGCGGTCGAGGTCGCTGTCGTTCTTGCGGCCGCCGTGCCAGATGCCGTGGTGCAGGAACTGCACGGTCCCCGCCGGGCAGACCAGCCGCGTCTGGCCGAGCAGGTTCTGGTAGCGGCCGGTGTCGGACTCGTTCGTCCGGCGCAGGTGACTGCCCGGGACGCTGAGCGTGCCGCCCATCTCCAGCGTCACGTCCTGCGGGTAGTACATCAACTGCACGTCGAACGCGTCGGTGCGGACGTCGATGATCGCGTCACCGTGCAGGTTCTGCGCCTCGCCCTCGTGCGCCTTGCGGATGTGGATCGCGTGGTGGTCGACGGTCGGCTCGGGACCGACCAGGCTGTGGATCGCGCCCGCCACCTCCGGCAGTTGCACCAGCCGCTGGACGAACTCGCTGTCCACGAACGCCTCCGACAACGGCGTCCCGTACGGAACACCCGGAATTCCGGCGTTCAGGACCTCGATCGCCTGCTGGTTCATGTCGTCCGGTACGACGGCGTCCATCCGGAGCGCGCCGGTGGCCACGAAGTGCGCCATCTGTACCGAGGTGAGCAGGTGCTTGCGATGCGGATGGGGCATGGAAACTCCCATGGAGTAGTGGTTGCTACTCCTCCAGGCTAGAGTCGGCGACCGTTTTCTCGCGTGGGCTGTGATCACCACTGCTGGTAAATTCTCACCGTGATCGAGTTGCACCTGGCGCAACCGCCGGAGGTCGTGAACGCCGGCGCCGGAATTCACGGAACCCGCGGACTGCGCGACGTTTTCCGGCTGCCGGACCTCTGGCAGCTGCACCTGTACAACTACTCGGCCGAGCTGTCCCTGCTGGGTACAACGTTTTCCGTAGCGCCCGGGTACGTCTCGCTGACGCCGGCCGGGACGCAGGTGCAGTTCGACTACCGCGGCCGGTCCGAGCACCTGTACGTGCACTTCCGTCCGGTCGTCGCGGGCGAGCCGTCGTACGTTCCCGTCGTACAGGATGCGGGTGCAGCAGCACCGCTGCTGTCCGCGCTGCTGCGATCAGCGATCGAGTCCTCCCCGTCGGCCCCGGCGCGGACGACCGCCGAGGTGTGGACCGCACTGTGGCGGATCGCCGAATTGACCCCGGCCGCGGTGGAGGCCGGCCATCCGGCGGTGGCGACGGCGATCGCGCACATCGAGGCCAACCTCGCGCAGCCACTCACGGTCCCCGAGCTGGCACGCGTCGCCGGCGTCTCGCACAACCACCTCACCAGG
>DASSDE010000526.1:0-6655 GCA_035697365.1 Kribbella sp.
GCCTGCTCCACGACCTCCCGCGCCCCACGGACCAGCTTCGACACGGCAGGTCCGGCGTACTGCGCACTCGCCGTACCCGCGTCCGCCCGCAGCAGGACCTCCGGATCGAGCAGCTCAAGCAGCGCCTCGAAGTCCCCGCCACGCGATGCCGCCAGGAACGCCTCCACGATCACCCGCTGGCGGCTGACGTCGCCGTCGCTTGCCGGCGCTCCCTGCACCCGCCGCCGCGCCCGGCTCGCCAGCTGACGCGTCGCGGCCGGCGACTTGTCCACGATCGACGCGATCTCGTCGAACCCGACCCCGAACATGTCGTGCAACACGAACGCCAGCCGCTCAGCAGGCGCCAGCGTCTCCAGTACGACCAGCAGGGCCAGCCCGATCGCATCGGCCTGCACTGCCTCGTCCTCCGGCCCCGGTGCACTGATGACAGGGTCCGGAACGTACGTGTCCAATGCGTCCTCGCGCCGCGACTTGCGGCTACGGAGCATGTCCAGGCACACCCGCGACACCACGGTGGTCAGCCAGCCGCCCAGGTTGCCCACGTCACTCACGTCGGTCCGGCTCAACCGCAGCCAGCCCTCCTGTACGGCGTCCTCGGCCTCCGTCACGGATCCGAGCATCCGGTAGGCGACTGCCCGCAGGTGCGCACGGTTCTCCTCGAACCGGCGCGCCAACTGCTCATGGTCGTCCACTGCTGCCCTCCTCGATGCCCTGACGGATCAGCCCACCATGATGTGACAGCCCGCTCCACGGCTGTCCCTCAGGGGGTAGAGTCGGAGCATGTTCCAGCGCGCGAGTATGTGGTGGGCCGTCGACCTGACGGCCTGAATCCGCGCGTACCCACCCGGCCGTCTCCTGCGAGGCGGCCGTTGTCATGTTCTCCTCGTGGGCGGCCCAGCACCCTGAGGAATGCCGATGGCAACAACGCTCCGGACGTGGTCCGGTCTGATCTCCGCGCTCCTGGCCGGCTCCGATCTGACGGCAGCGGACACCGGCTGGGCGATGGACCAGCTGGTACTGGGCGACGCGTCACCGGCGCAGATCTCCGGGTTCCTGATCGCCCTGCGCGCCAAGGGCGAGACCGCGGATGAGCTCAACGGCCTGGGAGCCGTGCTGCGCTCGCACGCGACACCCGTACGCATCCGTGGACCGTTTGTGGACATCGTCGGTACCGGTGGTGACCGTACTGGCGCAGCCAACATCTCCACGATGGCTGCTGTCGTTGCTGCTGCTACAGGTGTCACTGTCGTCAAACACGGTGGCCGCGCCGCCTCGTCGTCAGCCGCGGGCTCCGGGGACCTGGTCGAACACCTCGGCGTCCCACTCGACCTGTCACCTGCCGACGCGGCTCAGCGTGCTGCTGACGTTGGTCTGGCCTACCTGTTCGCGCCGCGGTTCAACCCGGCGCTCCGCCACGTCGCGGTCGTACGGCGTGAACTGGCTGTTCCGACTGCGTTCAACGTGCTCGCCCCGCTCCTCAACCCGGCTGACCCGCAATACCAACTCGTAGGCGTTGCCAACCCCAGCATGCTCCCAGTACTGGCCGAAGCGCTCGCAAAACAAGGCAAATCGGCACTGGTCGCGAGAGGTGACGACGGTCTCGACAAGCTGACTACCACTGGATACTCGCGGCTCTGGGTAGTGCACGGTGGGTCTGCGTCGGAGGTCGTGTTCGACCCGCGTTCGCTGGGGCTCCGACCGTCCTCACTGGCCGAACTACGTGGTGGTGATGCGGCGTACAACGCGCGGCTGCTCCGTGCGCTGGTTGCTGGAGAGCGCGGGCCGATGCGGGACGTCGTACTGCTCAACGCTGCTGCCGCACTGACCTCGTTGACGCTCGACTCCGGACTGGAGCAGCTGGCTGACTCCTTCGAGCGTTGCCAAGAGGCTGTGGACAGCGGCCGAGCAGCAGCGCTCCTCGACCGCTGGATGGTGTCCTAGCCGGCGAACCGCAGGATGGTCTCCGTCACCAACTGCGGGTCGCGCAAGTTAGGCAGGTGGTCGATGCCCGGCATCCAGATGAACTCACAGCCAGGGATACGCGCAGCAGTCGCACCGGCAACGGCGGCAAGGATCGGCCGGTCCCTGTCGCCCACGATCACACCCGACGGCACCTGAATCTCCTGCAGGCGGTCGTAGACGGGCGCGTCCGCCTTCAAGTACTCGCTCAGTACGTCGCACTGGGGATCTAGGTCGGGCTCCGGTGGCACGGGGAACCCGGGGACGCCTGGACACAGCAGTACAAGCCCGTGGACTCGGTCTGGGTTGGCAAGTGCCTCGGAGAGCGCCGTACTTCCACCCATTGAGCACCCGACCAGCAGGACCTTCTCCAGCTCCAGCTGGTCCAGCACGGTCTCCAGGTCTTCGCGTAGCGAGAACTCGGCCGTCGGCCGCGGCGACCGCCCGTACCCGCGTACGTCGTATCGCAGGACGCGGCGACCATCGAGCCCCGGCAGTACGAGGTCCCAGTACCGGGAGTCACCGGTGCCCGGGTGCAGCAGCACGATTGGGACTCCGTCCCCAGCGAGGTGCTCGGCCCACACAGAGTCCTGTCGTACCGGGATCGTCAGCTCCATGTCTTCAGCATGCCTGTTCGCAGCTGCCAGTGGCGGCCCGCACGCAGGTGTGCGACGAACGCCTGCTGCAGTGTGGTTTCTTGAGGAACGGCCGCGAGGTCCTCCTCGGTAAACGGAACAGGTGGAACCGCAAGATGCAGACCGAGACGCATCAGCTCACGGTCGCCCTCTGTCGGGTCCTCCGATGGCAGGTACGGGAGCAGATCGAACCGTTTCTGGAACCGGATGATGTTGGACTCAGGACGCAGGTACTCGTTCAGCTGCGGGTCAAGCAGCCAGGAGTGGCAGACGAGCCCGGCCAGCGGCTCCTCCGGATACCAGCGCGCGAAGTACTGCACAGCCGCAGCCACGGATTCCTCCGACTCCTGCGCGTCTAGACGACCTGTCGGTGGGATGTGCACCGACAGCACATGTCCCGAGACACCGTCCCCCAGACCCAGCTCAGTACGAGTGAACGCGTGCCGGCCGATCTCGTAGTCAGCCCCCCGGAACCGCAGCGGTGGGCTCCACAGCGGAATCAGTCCGACCCCACCACGCCCGAACACGTGCCGGTGCGTCCCCATCACCCCGCCCAGCGCAGCCACCGTGGCAACAGTCACCTCTTCCGGTACGCCGCGCTCCGCATGCAATTCACGTACGCGCATCAAGTTCGCAAGCAACGCCCACGCCCCAGCAAACAGGCCCACTGGCGAGGCATCCTCCGGCACCGCAGGCCAGCTGTTGAAGCCTGTGGACGGTACGGGAAGCCCCAGGTCACGCTCGATCTCCGCAGCCAGCGCAGAGGTGATAGCCCACCACTCCGGATCTCGCTCCGGATCCGGACGCGCCGCCAGCATCTCGCGGCGATCGGCCGGCTCGACACCGCAGTACGCCAGCAACTCCTCGGCGTTCTCGGGCAGTGCCGGCCCGGCACCCAGCCCTCTGAACCGCAGTTGGTCCCGCTCGGAGAATCCGACCTGTTTCGCTGCACTCATCGCATCCATGCCGTCGAGCCCACCACGGGTAGGGCGTCGAGCGCACGACTTTTGTGTCCGAGGTCACGGTTACGCTCGGCGCAACGTCCAGCAAAGGGAGCAGCGATGGCGAAGTTCGGTCGGTCCGACGACCTGCAGGGAGCAGAGTTCGCGGAGGCGAACCTGAAGGGCGCTCGGTTCGTCGAGTGCGACCTCTCCGGGGTGGTGATGCGCGGCATCGACATCCAGGGCGGGGACATCGACGCGCCGTGGCTGGCCGAGGAGGGCGCCAGTCTCAAGGTCAACGGCATCAACGTGGCGCCGTACGTCCAGGCCGAGCTGAACCGGCAGTTCCCCGGCCGGGCGGACCGGCGCGCAGCGGATCCGGACGGGCTCCGCGCCGCCTGGGCCGCGGTGGAGCAGACCTGGGCCGCCGCGCAGGAGCGCGTCGCGAGCATGCCCGATGGCACGGTCCACGTGTCGATCGGCGGCGAGTGGTCGTTCGCGGACACGCAGCGGCATCTCGTGCACGCCACCGACCTGTGGATCGGCCGCGCGATCCTGGGGCGCGAGGAGCTGCATCCGCTCGGCCTCGGGTACACAGGCGGCAACTATCCGTCGCAGGGCGGCAAACCGCCGTACGACGAGGTTCTTGAGGCCCGGGCCGATCGTGTCGCCATGGTCCGCGACTTCCTCGCCACGGCCACCCCGGCCGAGCTGGACACGCCGCGGACGAATCCGCACAGCCCGCATCCCGAGACCACGAGATCCTGCCTGCACGTGATCCTCGGGGAGGAGTGGGAGCACTACCGCTTCGCCACCCGCGATCTGGACACCATCGCCGCCGGCGAACCCGGCTGAGTTCGCGGCGGCCGTTGGCGTCGGATGCTCAGATGTCCTTGCTGTCTGCGCGCATGGTCGTCCCTCCCGTCCGGTCATCGTGACCTTGTGACCAGGACGGTAGGGACAGCCACTTACAAACCGCTTACCGCCGACTGACAGCTGCGGCGACGGGCGGTGCTAGCCGCAGGTGGGCAGGGTGCTGCGGGTGTAGTTGCGAACGTTCTTGGTCGAGTGCTTGGGCTGGTCGGCGTGCCAGACGTAGAACGACTCACCGGTCTCCGGCGAGTCGTCGATGGTGCCGAGGACCGCGACCTTGTTGCCCTTGGCGTCTCCGTCCAGGTAGTGCTTGGTCGAGAACAGTCGCCAGTACGCGGTCGGGCTCGAGTTGTTCCAGGTGGAGAACTGGAACCTGGTGGCCGTCTTGCACATGTACAGAGTGAGCCCGTACTTCCAGGCGATGGCCTTGCCGATCTTCCCCAGCTTCGTCCAGGTCTGCGGTCCGACCTTGCCGTCGACGGCGAGGCCGGCGTCCTGCTGGAACGCCCGGACGCGGCTCTGCGTCGCCTTGCCGTAGGTGCCGTCGGTGGTCAGGCCGCCCAGATTCGTCTGGAGTTGCTTCACGCAGGTGCCCCGGCTGCCGAGGCTCAGATAGGTGCTGGAGCAGCTCGCAGCGTCCGCCGCCGGCGCGGACCGGACGGAGAACGTAATCGCCGCAGCGGCCACGACGAGGGCGGCGGACAACGCCGTGAACAGTCGGGCACGGCGAGTCGCAGGAATTGCGGACCTTATGTCGATCATGGGAGACGACGGTAGGCAGGCCCACCGCCGCGCCACTGCCCGTACCTCGCCCGTACCGCAGACGCCGTTCTAGTGGCGGGGTACGAGTCGAGCTTTGCGTACTAGTGGTGGCGGCGGGCGAGGTGGACGGCGATCTCGGCGTCGATCTCCACGGTTTCCGGGAGGACCTCGAGCGTACGGCGGAAGACCTGCTCCCGGTCGGCGGCCGGCAGCATGACGTACGCCGACACCGTCGAAAGCTGCCCGACGAAGTCCTGGGCGCTCATCGTCAGGCGCCGCTCGATCACCGCCTGCCGGACATCGGTGAACCACTCGGTCTGCTCGAGCTCCGTGCCGGGCCACTGCATCGGGCGATCTGCGGGCGTGCCGTCGGGCGACGGGACACCGTCGGACTCCAAGTACGGCGCCCGTGCCACGCGGGCGGCCTCCTGCAGCTCCGGGTCCGCCAGCTGGATCGGTACGCCGAACGACGCGAACACCCCGCCCGGTCGGACGAGCGCAGCCATGCGCTCCCACCGACCGTCCGGCTCGGTCCAATGGAGCGCGGCAGCCGAATACACCATGTCGTACGACGAATCCAACGGCAGGTCCTCGAACGCGGCTTGCACCGTGGTGACATTGTCCGGCAGTTGTTTGCGTAGTTCCGCGAGCATGGCCGCGTCCGGATCAGTCGCCGTCACCGCGATCCCACCCTGCGCGAACAGCCGCGTCGCCTTACCGGTCCCAGCACCGATCTCGAGCGCAGTCCGCATCGGCTCACCCGCGTAAGCCAGGACCAACTCAAGCAGCTCCGCCGGATACCCAGGCCGGAACCGCTCATAAGCCTCCGCCACCGCCCCAAAACTCAACGCACGCACAACCATCCCAGCATCCTGACACCTCCCCAACCCCCACGCCCGCCATTTACCCCCACCGCCCGCACCCCGCCGGCATCAGCCCGGTTTGCGACCCGAAACCGACGCCGTACGGCGCGACCCGCCCGCGAACTTGGGCTTGCAACACCTAGTGATGACTCGCGATAGGCAATTACCTATCGCGACTCACCACCACCTATCCACGCCCACCACAGACAGCATGCCCACCACAGCGCCGTGGAGCGGAGGGCGTACGGCGAGACCACTGGCTCGCGAACTTGGGGCTTGTGACAAGTGGCGGTGAGTGGCGATAGGTAATTGCCTATCGCCAGTGACCAGCGCCTATGCACGCCGATCGCGGGTGGGTTGTGGCGGGCTGCGTTGCGGCCGGCGCATGGCAGCACGGGGTGATATGTCAAGACATCACATAAGCGGAGGGTGTGGGATTCGAACCCACGATGACGGTCACCCGCCATACCGGTTTTCAAGACCAGCGCACTCGGCCGCTATGCGAACCCTCCTGGCGGTTGCCGCCGAAGGTTGAGGATAGCGCAGGCGGGGTGGGTGGAAACGGAGTGCGGGGGCGGGAACCGGCCGGTAGGGTCTGCGCATCGGCGGATCGCCGTCGAGG